>JAZSNZ010000082.1:0-8324 GCA_045536645.1 Acutalibacteraceae bacterium | reverse complement strand
TCACTTCCCAACCCCGCATGGGGCGTTGCCTGCTCACCGTGGGTGGTAATCATCATTCTCGCAAGAGAATTTCTCGTTACCAGTGCACGTATGATATACGCTGAGCGCGGCGTTGTAATCGCTGCAAATATCTGGGGCAAGCTCAAGACCGTTATACAGATAGTCTCCATTGTAACAGTATTTGTAATAATGTTTGCTCTTGAAATAATCGGAATGTTCCCAATGGCAGATGAGATAACAGGACTTATCAACAACATCGCAAGCATAGTAATAATCGTTGTAACATGGCTTTCCGCACTTATCACAGTAATTTCAGGCGCGACATATCTTTATCAGTGCCGCGACCTGCTTCGTGATGCGAAATAAAAACGGAGGTAAAATATTATGGCTTTCAACAACAGAAAATTCCAGAAACTTATCGAGGAAGAGAAGAATACACCTGCAGTAATGGATGATCAGTTTGAGGACGATTTTGCAGATGACTTTGCAGATGACTTTGCAGATGATTTTGCAGATGAAATTCCGGAAGCAGAGGCGACTTCTGTTGAGGAAAAGGTCGAAGAACCTGTACCTGTCACTGAGTCTGAACCCGAGCCAGCAGAGGAGCCTGCAGTCGAAGAACCTGCTTCTGAGCCTGAGCCCGAGATAGTGTTTGCTCCCGCTCCTATGCCCGAGCCTGAGCCCATAGTCGAAGAGTACGACGCTCACAAGATGTGGCAGGAAATGGCAGCGCTTGCCATCAAGGCAAAGCAGTGCATCACCGCCGGAGCATTCTTCCGTGCAAATGACATCGTCAACGTCATGCGTGCAATGCTGGTTGAAATGATGTGCAGAGCAAACGGCTTTGAGGACAACTTCAGCGAAAACGCAGACAAGCTCAACGACGAGTGCAAGCAGGACATCTATACAAGCTATGTTGCGACTCTCAATGCACAGGCACTTTACGATGTTGTTACGCATATAATGGCAGTGACATACAAATATATCTGAGTCGGAGAATAATATATGCCCTCTTACAGAAAAGAACTGCTCGATGCGATAATGCAGCGAGACCCTGCGGCGAGGAGCCGTTTTGAGGTCTGCACCCTTTATTCGGGCTATAAGGCAGTCATGGCGCACAGAAGAGCTGCATGGTTCTACAGGCGCAAAATGTATTTTATAGCACGTCTTATCAGCGAGAGAGCAAAGCACAAAACAGGAATCGAAATCCACCCCGGCGCCAGAATAGGCCGTGCAGTGCTCATCGACCACGGCTACGGAGTTGTTATAGGCGAAACCGCCGAGGTAGGGGATAACTGCACCATTTACCAGGGGGTGACCCTGGGCGGTACAGGTAAGGACAAGGGAAAGCGCCACCCCACTATTGGCAACAATGTGCTTATCGGCGCAGGCGCAAAGGTGCTCGGTCCCTTCAATGTCGGCGACAATGCGAGAATCGCCGCAGGTGCAGTGGTGCTCAGCGAAGTGCCTGCAGATGCCACGGCCGTCGGCGTGCCTGCAAGAGTTGTCCGTATCGGTGGCAAGAAGATAGACAGCCGTGATCTTGACCAGATTCACTATGCAGACCCCGTTTCTCAGGAATTCTGCAAAATGCGCATAGAGCTAGAGAAGCTGGAAAAGCGCATAAAGGAGCTTGAAGGCTCAAAGGAATAAGCACATTACGGATGTGAAAAGTATGAATACCCACGAAATAACAATTCTGCTCTTTTCGGGGCGATGTTGAAATATATACTAATATTATGAAATATCGTGAAAAGATAAAATGAAATACTAAGAAGAGAGTGGAAAAATTATGAAAATATATAATACCCTTACAAGAAGCAAGGACGAATTCGTGCCCATCGAAGAGGGCAAGGTAAAGATGTATGCCTGCGGTCCTACAGTATATAACCTTATCCATATAGGCAATGCACGTCCCCTTATCGTGTTCGATGCATTCCGCCGCTTCCTTGAGTGGAAGGGCTACGAGGTCACCTTTGCCCAGAACTTCACCGATGTTGACGACAAGATAATCAACAAGGCAAACGAAGAAGGCACTGATTTCATGACTGTTTCCGAGCGCTATATCAACGAGTTCTGGACAGATGCACAGGGACTGGGTGTAAAGAAAGCTACCATCCACCCCAAGGCAACTGAGAACATCGATGAGATAATCAGCATTATCGAAGCTCTCGTTGAGCGAGGCCATGCTTACCAGTCGGGAAATGATGTCTACTTTGCAACAGAGACCTTCCCCGAATACGGCAAACTTTCCAAAATGACCCTCGATGCACTGCTTGACGGTGCCAGCGAACGAGTTGCCCTTGACGATGTAAAGCGCTCCCCTGCTGATTTCGCAGTATGGAAGGGCGCAAAGCCGGGCGAGCCTGCATGGGAAAGTCCCTGGGGAATGGGCAGACCGGGCTGGCATATCGAATGCTCTGCAATGTGCCGCAGATATCTGGGTGAGACCCTTGATATCCACGCAGGCGGTCAGGACCTTATCTTCCCCCACCACGAAAACGAGATAGCACAGTCTGAGTGCGCCAACGGCGTGCCTTTCGCACGTTACTGGATGCACAACGGCTTTATCACCGTAAATAACGAGAAAATGAGCAAGTCTCTGGGCAACTTCTTCACTGTCCGCGATGTTGCGGAGAAGTTCGGCTACGAGCCCATCCGAATGATGATGCTTGCAAGCCACTACAGAAGCCCCATCAACTATTCCTATGATGTTATCGAGCAGAACAAGGCCGCTCTTTCCCGTCTTTACACCTGCCTTTCTAACCTTGAGTTCGTCGTATCCAAGGCTGAAGGAGGCATGAAGGAAGGGGAAGAAGAGATAAAGGCAAAGCTCTATGCTCACAGAGAGCACTTTGAGCAGGCTCTGGACGATGATTTCAACACTGCCGATGCTCTGTCTGCGATCTTCGATCTTGCCCGTGATATAAATACTTATGTTTCCACCTCCACCAACCCCTCAAAGGAGCTGGCTGAATATGCTCTCGGCCTGTTCAACGAGCTTACCGAGGTGTTCGGTCTTCTCTATGACCGCAAGGCCGACGATGATGTGGATGCTGAGATAGAAGCACTTATCGAGCAGAGACAGGCCGCCCGAAAGGCAAAGAACTTTGCTGAAGCAGACCGTATCCGTGACGAGCTCAAGGCTCAGGGCATAATTCTTGAGGATACACCTCAAAAAATAAAATGACACAGAAGCTGATGGGCAAAGTTGTAACGATAACCTTGAATCCTGCCTTTGATACCACTCTCGTTCTTGACGGTCTGCATACCGACAGGATAAACCGTCCCGTTTCCGAGAGCAGGATATCCGCAGGAAAGGGCATAAACATTTCGGAAAGTCTTACAGCTATGGGCTTTCCCAATATCGCCGCCGCAATAGTGGGGCGCGAAAGCCTTGATGTTTTCCGCAGACCTCTTGACGAAAAAGGCATTCACTGCCGATTTGTCATAGTCGACGGCGAGGTAAGAGAAAATCTCACCCTGCTCTCAGAGGGCAGTACAATAAAGATAAACCGTGCAGGACAGGCGGTTCCCGAGAACGCGATAGAGCACATGAAGGAGCTTATCCGCGATATCTGGGAAGAGGACGATGTCATCATCTTTTCGGGAAGCGTTCCCGAGGGGATAGGGGAGGAGCTGACCGACAGCCTCATATCCTATGCCGCAGAGTGCGGCTATAAGGTGGCAATAGACAGCGAAGCGATTTCTGCCGGGCGTCTGTATGCTCTGCGCCCGTGGCTTATAAAGCCCAACGAGCACGAGCTGGAGCTTATCATAGGCAGACAGCTCCACGATATCGATGATATGCTGTCAGAGTGCAGTAAAATGGTCGAAAATGGCATAGAAAATGTGCTTCTGACTCTCGGCGGAAAGGGACTTTATCTTATTGGTAAAGATAAGGTAATCCATGCATTGCCGCCTCAGACACAAGAGGTCAATACAGTCGGGGCAGGAGATACTGCGCTTGCGGGGTATGTCTACGCATATCTGACAGGCATGACAGACCGTGACTGCGCAGCCTTTGCTGCGGCCTGCGGCTGTGTGGTGGTGGCATCGCCCCTGCCGTACCTTAAGGATATCGATGAAGTCGAAAATATTATGAAAAAAACAAAAGTATATTAAGGAGAGTGGCTTAAAATGGCAGTTACTGTCAGCACAGTCGATTACCTGCGCTTTGGAAAGTGCGTCCGCATCGCAAATGATGATGCAGAAATACTTGTTACCGTGGACGGCGGTCCCCGTGTTATTTCCTACCGCAGAACAGACGGAGAAAACCTCTTTTTCAACGACATTGACGGAAAGAATATAGTTACCGAGCCGTGCATCAAGGAGACCTTCGGCAAGGAAGTTTATGAACTCTGGGGCGGTCACAGAATGTGGGCTACTCCCGAAAATATGCCGCTGAGCTACTATCCCGACAACGAGCCCGTTGCATGGGAGCAGGCCCGAAACAGCGTTGTGTTCACGCCCAACGCACAGCCTGTTACAGATTGGCAGTATACAATGACCGTTACCCTTGCAGAGAGCGGAACAGAAGCAGTTGTCAAAATGGACATAAAGAACCTTCGTGACGAAGTACGTACCGCAGGCGCATGGGGCATTACTCAGATGCGTAAGGGCGGCCTTGCAATCTGCCCCATGAATCAGAATATGGATCTTTGCCCCCTGCCTGATAAGATGATCGCCTTCTGGCCCTACTGCGATATGCAGGACAAGCGCTTCTCCTTTGGTAAGAACTGCTATAAGCTTCAGCATATTGATGAGATAAAGGGCGGCTTCAAGTGCGGTATCAACAGTACTGCAGGCTGGCTGGCATATGTGACCAAGGGCGAAGTCTTCATCAAGAAGACATCATATGAAGCAGGCGCAGCGTATCCTGACTTCGGCTGCAACATAGAGACCTATGTAGACGGCTTCATGCTTGAGACAGAAAGCCTTTCCCCCATGAAGGAGCTTGCAAAGGGAGAATCCGTTTCCCTTACCGAGTTCTGGAGCATAACCAAGTACGAAGACGAGATGCTCAAGCCTTATCTTGGCTGAATTATATCAGTATAAATAAAAAAACAGCCGGCAATTTTGCCGGCTGTTTTTTGACGCATTTTTTAAAACCTGTGTCATTTTCTGTTGAGATATTGTACGGCTTAGTTGTCTATCATATACTTGTGAAGCGGTAAAAACTGTTCAGAAAACAAAGAGAAAAACGGATATGGAGCTGTTTTACAGATTGATAGCCAAAGCATGTGACCTGTTGGATGCGGTATATTTCAGAAACTACGAAAAAAGTCCGAGAAAAGCTGTTCCTTGATGCCATCGGTGAGAATGACAGGATTCTTGATCTGTGTACGGAGCCAAAACCATACCGAAGTTTTATCAAAAAAGGATTTGTACTCTTATTTTGCAGATTTCGGACTGGAGATCTGCCGGTACGAGAATTGTGATTATACAAAGATAATCGTTTTGAGAAAGCTGCAGACTGCGGCAGAAGAGTAAATGAAAAAATCTTTACACCTCGCCTCTATATAATAAAAAGACCTCCGCCGATAGCGGCAGAGGTCTTGGCTTTTGAATGATTAAGCAGTCTTTCTGGTGTAGGTGTTGCCGCCCATGATGAGGGTGTCACCCTTTACAGAGAAAGTGCAGGTGTCGGTGGTGATAAGACCATCAACATCAGCCTGAGTTACAAGGCCTGCATCGAGGAGTTCCTCGATGGTCATGCCAAGCATATCCTCAACAGCGCCGGTAGTGTCGAGGGTGATGGTGATCTCGTTGCCGTCGATGGTGTAGGTAAGATCCATTACCAGGCCGCTGCCTTCGCCGGTGCCGGTGCCGTCTGCATTGAAGTTGTAGACAACATCCATACCGTCCTCAACGCCGGCCCAGGAGCCAACGATAGCGGTCTTGGGGTCAACGCTGCTGCCGCCGCATGCTGCGAATACGCAAGTGAGAAGCATAACGATTGCGAGAATAACGGAAATCTTTTTTGCCATTGAAATTACTTCCTTTCAAAATAAATGCAAGATCTGGTGAAAATCTCGTATTTATGATATATGAATAGCAAGTGAATGTCAAGTGAAAAAGGATAATTAAATAATTCGGCATATTATGTGGATTTGAGAAAAATGAAGATGTAAAGAGGAACTTTAGCGATAAGTACCTTGTGCGGCGAATTAAAATTTCGGGAGTGGCATAAAAAATGAAAATTAAAAGATGTTTTTAAAGAAATTTGAAAACTTCTCTTGACAAATAGTAAAGAATATATATAATACTAAGAGTGGCAAGCAAATCACAGAGATGACCCCAACCCTGTGAAAGTCACAGTAAAACTAAATCCGGGTGTAGCGCAGTTTGGTAGCGCGCTTGAATGGGGTTCAAGAGGCCGCAGGTTCGACTCCTGTCACTCGGACCAAACAGTACAAATCCGAACTTTTCTCTTGTTGGAGATGGGTTCGGATTTGTTGTTTTGCTTGATTATCCGTATTGATTTCGACAACCAAATGTAACCATAAAACCCTCAAGTGATTGACGTATCAACATACAATAAAGCACTATATACTCAATAGTTATAGAGATAAGGAAGAAAGGCGAATTTCGGTAGCCGCTACCGTTATTCCCGATAGTTATTTGTTGTGGTATTCGGGTGATAAAACTAGAATTGCTCGCGGCAAGAATGGAATATTCGAACAGCTCGGATAATTGGTTGTAAAGGATCATTTCCCCGAAGATGACTGCGTATATATTGCAAATCTTGCTATCGCCGAATCGAAAGCAGGATGCAAATCCCGTGAGAATGAAAAGGCTATTCGCACGATTTGAATGACCAATAAAAGGCATCTGCAGAGCCGAAGGGCGAAATGCTTCAATACATTGCTGTTGATGTATTAAGGAAACTCAAGGTTATGGGTAGAATAAAAGAGTAATTGATTTTTTTATTTACTTATGATAAAATAGGATTGACGAATAAAGTGAAATCTTATTTTATTGTAAGCTGAGGTGAAACATGAAAATTCAAGATAGCTTAAAAAAAGGTACAATAGAGATGATAGTGCTTTTTCTGCTTGACGAAAAAGATATGTATGGCTATCAGTTGAGGCAAGAGTTCAAAGAACGAAGCGATGGATATTATCAGTTGCCTGATGCATCGTTGTACCCCACTTTATATCGTTTAGTACAAAACGGTTATATAACCGAGAGGGAGGAGATAGTTGATCGCAGACTGCGCAGATATTATCACCTTGAACCCTGCGGCAAGGAACGCTTGGAAGAAACACTGTCGGAGTATAGCAAATTACAGACAGCAATTGGAAAAGTGTTATCAGGAAGAAGAGTCGAGGTGACAGAAGATGAATAACTCAGCAAGTAAATATCTTAAGTTGGTAAAATCAGAGATCCCCTGGCATGGCAAACCACGTCGAGATTTTATGAAACTCATGAAAAATGAAGTGGACGACTATTGCAATGATAATCCGAATGTCTCTACAGAAGCATTGATTGATGTGTTCGGTGAGCCGAAGGAGGTTGCAAAGGAGTTTGTGCAGGAAATAGATTTGGATATTTTAAAACGCTCTGCCAAGATTTCCACAGCGATAAAAATTGCATTGGCGGCCATTGTTGTTTTTTTGATAGGTTATTACATATTTACATGTTTTAATGCTATAGAAGATTTAGAGGGGTCTTATTGCATTGAAGAAATTGAGGTTTATTGGAGTACGGAAACGAATTAAAAGGTGATTAATTATGAAGAGAATTATTTTTGTAATATTATGCATTATTTTAACAATAGCTTATCCGATTGGTTCTTTAGCAATTGAAAATGTTATGAATGAAGAAATTTTTACAGAATATTTGGAGGATGGTTCATATATTGTTACAGAGATAACGATATATCAAACAAAAGCATCCGGAACTATTAACGCAAATAAAAAGATAAATTATTATAACGGCGATGATGAGCTTCAATGGGTGTATAAACTAAACGGAACATTTACATATACAGGAAGTAGTTCCACATGCACCTATGCGAATAATTCAGTGACGATATATAATTCAGCTTGGAAAACATATTCTGCGTCTGCAACAAGAAGTGGGAACAGTGCATATGGTAATGTAACAATGAAGTATTATCATTTAGGTGCCGTTTTAAGTACAGTACAACGGTCGGTAACTCTTACCTGTGATGCAAATGGAAATTTATCATAATAATATGATGTTTTGAAACAAAATCTGCAACTATCGTTTATGGTGATGGTTGCAGATTTTGTTTATGTGTTATTAACAAAAATACTTGTACGGTTTGTTTGTTTTTGACATTGAAAATAAATATA
>JAZSNZ010000278.1:0-8360 GCA_045536645.1 Acutalibacteraceae bacterium | reverse complement strand
TAATTTTGCATAATATACTTGCAAATTTACAAATAACAAGTTACAATAAACTATGGCAACTGACAACTTGGAGGTTTTATAATGGTAGTAGCAGGCGATTTCAGAAACGGCGTAACTTTTGAGATGGACGGAAACGTTTATTCCATCGTAGAGTTCCAGCACGTTAAGCCCGGCAAAGGCGCAGCTTTTGTCCGTGCAAAGATCAAGAACGTAATCACCGGCGGTATCGTCGAGCGTTCTTTCAACCCGTCCGATAAGTTCCCCACCGCTTTCATCGAGCGTAAGGATATGGAGTACTCCTACTCTGACGGCGACCTTTATTATTTCATGGATCCCGAGTCTTATGAGCTCGTTCCTATCAACGGTTCCACTCTTGGCGACAACTTCAAGTTCGTCACCGAGAACATGACCTGCAGACTTGCTTCCTATAAGGGCAACGTATTCGCAGTTGAGCCCCCCAACTTTGTTGAGCTCACTGTTACCCACACCGAGCCCGGCGTAGCAGGCAACACCGCAACCAACACCACTAAGCCCGCAACTCTTGAGACCGGTGCTGAAATCTATGTTCCTCTCTTCATCAACGAGGGCGACAAGGTCAAGATCGATACCAGAGTCGGCGAGTATATCGGCCGTGCATAATTAAACCGACGATAAAACTCTTGAGGAGGCATTATCATGAATACAATCGAAAAACTTGCTTATGTTAAGGGTCTTGTTGAGGGTCTCGGACTCGACGATACCAAGAAGGACACCAAGGTTATCAAGAGCCTTCTTGACCTTATCGAGGATATCGTTGACAACGTAGCAAACCTTCAGGACGGTTTCACCGAGCTTCAGGAGCAGATCGATGCTGTTGACGAGGATCTCGGCGAAGTTGAAAAGGATCTCTACGGCGATGAGGATTGCTGCGACTGCGATTGCTGCAGCGGCCACATTGACGAGGAGCCTGAGAAGAAGGAAATTGACGAGCTCTTCTACGAAGTAACCTGCCCCACCTGCGGCGAGACCATCTGCCTCGATGAGGACATGATCAACGCAGGCGAGATGGAGTGCCCGAACTGCGGCGAGAAGCTTGAGTTCGACCTCGAGGGTTAATTTCTGATACAGCAATAATATTAAACAGGGAGCGATTTTATCGCATCCCTGTTTAAGTGTGTCTGTGAGCGACCGCAGTGCGGTCGCTTTTTTGTGTTTTTTCGGAGCATAAATAAGGGCAAAATGCCACAATATAATGTGCCTGTATTGACATCAAGATACAAATTATGTAAAATATATCGAGTAATGTTAATTATAAGGAAAGAGACTGATCAGTATGGAGACCAGGAAAAGAGCAAGAAAAGAATATACCAATGACAGTATGTCCTTGCTCAAGGGTGCGGAACCGGTGCGTAAACGTCCGGGCGTTATTTTTGGTTCGGATGATATTGAAGGCTGTCAGCATGCAGTGTTTGAAATTCTTTCAAACTCAATTGACGAAGCAAGAGAAGGCTACGGAAATAAAATAACAATAACCCGTTATCAGGACGGTGCTATTGAGATTGCGGATATGGGAAGAGGAATTCCTGTTGAATACAACGAACGCGAGCAGAAGTATAACTGGGAAATTGCGTTCTGTGAACTGTACGGCGGAAGTAAGTATAACAACGATTCCGATGAAGCTTACGAGTTTTCACTCGGTCTGAACGGTCTGGGATTATGTGCCACTCAGTTTGCATCGGCATATATGGATGCAGAGATTATACGTGATGGATTTGTTTACAGGCTGCACTTTGAGAAAGGTGAAAATATAGGCGGTCTGCAGAAGGAGCCCTTCACAGGCAAGAGGACAGGAACAAAGATAAAGTGGCTTCCCGACCTTGAGGTTTTTACCGAAATTGATATTCCCGCAGAATATTTTGTGGACGTTCTCAAGCGTCAGGCAATTGTCAACGCAGGAATCTCCTTTGTTTTCGATGATAAGAAGGAAGGCAAAAAGCAGGAATTCCTTTATAAGGAAGGAATTGCCGACCATGTCCGTGAGATGGTCGGTGAAGATGGAATGACCTCGGTGCAGGTGTGGAAATGCGAACGCCGCGGACGCGACAGAGAGGACAGACCCGATTACAATGTTCTTATAAATGCTGCGGTTGCTTTTTCAAACAAGGTAAGCGGTACTGAATATTACCACAACTCAAGCTGGCTTGAGCATGGCGGTGCTCCTGAAAAAGCAGTGCAGAGTGCATTTACGTCCATGATAGACCAGCGTCTGAAAGCTACAGGAAAATACAACAAGAACGAAAGCAGCATAAAGCATCAGGACGTTGCAGACTGTCTTGTAATAGTTGTATCTTCATTCTCCAACCAGACAAGCTACGAGAACCAGACCAAAAAATCAATAACAAACAAGTTCATCCGTGAAGCGATGACAGAATTTTTCAAACATCAGCTTGAGGTATGGTTCCTTGAAAATCCGATAGAAGCAGATAAGATCTGTGCTCAGTGCCTTATAAACAAGCAGAGCCGTGAGAGTGCAGACAAGCAGCGACTGCAGATAAAGAAGACTCTGACAAGCAACATGGACATGACAACAAGAGTTGCCAAGTTCATAGACTGCCGAAGCAGAGATGTCAACGAGCGTGAGCTGTACATCGTGGAGGGTGATTCAGCGGCAGGCTCCTGTAAGGTTGCCCGAGACCCGAATTTCCAGGGTATAATGCCTGTACGAGGCAAGATCCTCAACTGCCTCAAGGCAGACTACACCAGAATATTCAAGAGCGAGATAATAACCGACCTTATCAAGGTCCTCGGCTGCGGCGTTGATGTGCAGGGCAAATCCGCAAAGAATCTTGCAACCTTCGATATCAATCAGCTTCGCTGGAATAAGGTCATAATCTGTACCGATGCCGACGTTGACGGCTACCAGATAAGAACCCTTATCCTGACCATGTTCTACCGCCTGACTCCGAAGCTTATAGAGGCAGGCAAGGTGTTCATAGCCGAATCTCCCCTTTACGAAATAATCGCCTCTGATGAGACCTACTTTGCATACACAGAGCAGGAAAAAACGGAGATAATGGAAAAAATCGGCAAGAAGAAGTATAAAATAAACCGTTCCAAGGGACTTGGCGAAAACAATGCGGATATGATGAACCTGACCACCATGAATCCCGAAACACGCAGACTTATAAAGGTAGTCCCCTCCGATGTTGAAAGAACGGCACAGATGTTTGATATTCTGCTGGGTGACAATCTGTCGGGCAGAAAGGAATACATCACCGAGCACGGCAGTGAGTTTATTGACCTTGCTGACGTACAATAACAGCCGAAAGGAAAAAACTGATGGCAAGAAAGAGAAACACGTCGGAGCAGAAGTCTCCGGCGACAAAAGGATATATAAAGGGCGCAGGCGAGATAGTGGAGCAGAAGATAGATGACACTATCGAAGTCAACTATATGCCCTACGCAATGAGCGTAATCATGAGCCGAGCGCTTCCTGAGATTGACGGATTCAAGCCTTCTCACAGAAAGCTGCTCTACACCATGTACAAGATGGGACTGCTCACCGGTGATATTCAGAAATGCGCTAAAATTGCTGGTGCGACCATGTCACTCAATCCCCATGGCGATGCAGCTATTTACGACACCCTTGTGCGTATGACTGTTGCACACGAGGCACTTCTGCATCCGTACATCGAATCAAAGGGCTCCTTCGGTAAAGCCTACTCTCGTGATACCTCACCTGCTGCTTCCCGATATACCGAAGCAAAGCTTGCAAAAATTTCCGCAGAGCTTTTCAAGGATATCGACTGTGATGCAGTTGACATGGTGGATAACTTCGACGGCTCAATGAAAGAGCCGTCACTGCTGCCTGTTACATTCCCGTCGGTACTGTGCAACAGTAACCTTGGTATAGCGGTCGGCATGGCGAGCAATATCTGCTCATTCAATCTCTCCGAGGTAATAGAAACCACCATTGCCCTTATCAATGACCCCGAGCACAATATTGAGACAACGCTGATGGCTCCCGATTTTCCTGGCGGCGGCTTCATACTGCAGAAGCAGACCGATTTAAAGAGCATATACAACACCGGCAGAGGCAGTGTGAGAGTCCGCTCACGCTATGCCTATGACAAGAGTGCAAACTGCATAGATATAACCCAGATACCGCCGACTACCTCAATTGAGGCAATAGTTGAAAAAGTCATCGAGCTTGTAAAGCTCGGCAAGGTCAAGGAAATAAATGATATCCGAGATGAGCAGGGCAAGGACGGTCTGAGAATAACCATCGACCTAAAGCGCGGTACAGACCCCGATAAGCTTATGGCAAAGCTCTTTAAACTTACCCCCCTTGAGGACAGCTTCTCCTGCAATTTCAACGTGCTCATCGCAGGTACGCCGAGAGTACTTGGAGTGCGTGAGCTTCTTGAGGAATGGATAGCATTCAGAATAGAGTGCGTCAGACGCAGAACATACCATAATCTCGGAAAGCTCAAGGATAAGCTTCACCTGCTGTCAGGTCTTGCAAAGATACTTCTGGACATCGACAGAGCAATAAAGATTATCCGTGAAACAGAGGAAGAATCTGAGGTTGTTCCAAACCTTATGATAGGCTTCGGCATTGACGAGATACAGGCAGAGTATGTGGCAGAAATAAAGCTCCGTCACATAAACAGGGAATATATCCTCAAAAGAATTGCAGACGTAGATAAACTTAAGGAAGAGATCGCAGAGCTTGAAAGCATTCTTGCATCTAACAGAAAGGTGCAGAAAATAATCATAAAGGAGCTTCGTGATGTTGCCGAAAAATATGGTCAGCCCAGACGTTCCATGATTCTCTGCGAGGATGCCTCTGCAGAATACGAAGAGGTCGAGGAGATACCCGACTATCCTGTAAATATCTTCCTTACAGCGGAAGGATATTTCAAGAAGATAACTCCTCAGTCTCTGCGCATGAGCGGTGAACATAAGCTCAAAGAGGGAGACGCGATAGTTCGCCAGCTCGAGAGCAGAAACAATGTTGAACTGCTGTTCTTTACAAGCAAGTGTCAGGTCTACAAGACCAAGGCAGCAAACTTCTCCGATACCAAAGCAAGCGTGCTGGGTGAATATGTACCGGCAGTGCTGGGAATGGAAGAGGGGGAAAAGGTAGTTTACATGGCAGTCGTTGAAAAATATGAGGGCTTCATGGTCTTCGCATTTGATAACGGCAAGGTTGCAAAGGTTGAAATGTCTGCCTATCAGACAAAGACCAACCGCAAGAAGCTGATAAACGCATACTGCGGCAAGTTCTTGCTTGTAAAGGCAGAATACATTACAGAGGATACACAGCTTCTGCTGACCTCCAGCACCACCCACAGACTGCTTGTCCACACAGGTGCAATAACTGCAAAGACCACAAAGGACACTCAGGGCATACAGGTAATGACTCTGAGAAAGAATGCCCATCTTGTGGATATGCAGATATACACCGAGGGCATGATAGATGACCCTGACAGATGCAGAGCCAAGTCACTGCCTGCGGCAGGTGCCAAGGAAAAGGGTGAACAGCTCAGTATAATCTAAGAAAGGATTCCAAAGGAACGTAGTTCCTTTGGCAGGGTCAAGGGACAGCGTCCCTTGCAGGAGTTTGAGGACGGAGTCCTCAACTGTCCATAGAAAATAAATGCAGGCGTTTCGCCTGCATTTAAAAGCAATAAAAGTTGGGACTTTGTCCCAAACCCTATTTAAGGGCTCCACCCTTAAAAATCCCGCTTAAGGGCAGAGCCCTTAAGGATCTTCTTTATAAATCAAAAAGACCGCACAAAACTGTGCGGTCTTTTCCATTCAGGTAACGCAAACGCTTAAAATCAGCATCATACAGCTGAACTCTCACCTGAACAATACTATTGTTGCCGGGAGAAAGCGTATTATTCAAAAAATCAGTCAACAGGCTCTGCGTCTGTAAGCTGTCTTAAAACGAGGCGGTAAAGTGACTCAGGGTCATCAAGGAACCTTTCCTTTACAACATTTGCATACTGCTCGTTTGGAACATACAATGAAGTACTCATCATTACCGTGTCGCCGTCGAGAACGGAGCATTTCACAAGAAAACCGTTTCCGTTAGGGATAAGCTCAACGCTGTTCTGGCGCTCGTGCCGTCTGCGTGAAATTATCTGCAAACCCACTGCCAGAGCCTTTTCGCGCACTGTAAAGGGAAGTGACTTGTAAAGGGATTGAGCGATCTCACGCCCTGTTTCGGTCACTGTAATAGTGCCCGTTTCGGGATCTTCGCTGAGGTTTTCCTTGTTGACAAGAGATTCAAGAGCATCGCAGGTCTCAAAGTAGTTTGCGAGGTTTTCGCGCTGAATGATTTTGACAAGATCAGCACGGCTGAGTGGTTCATCAAAGCTGTTTACAATATAACAAATAAGGATTTTGATTTCACGTCTGCTGCGAAGTCCATCGTGGGAGATTCCGGCAGTAAGTGCTCTGTCGTCCATCTGAGGGCAGGCTCCTTTGCTGTTTGATGCAATAATTTTATAGCACTCTGCTCATCAAATCAAGACGTTAAATGTAAAAACTCAGAACAGAACAGGCTGAAGCTGAATTTCGAGCATGGCAGCAGCGAGAGTATCGGGAATTTTCGTGAAATCAGCTACAAGGGAATTTGGCTTGCCAAGAGGA
Source organism: Acutalibacteraceae bacterium (assembly GCA_045536645.1). Lineage (GTDB taxonomy): Bacteria > Bacillota > Clostridia > Oscillospirales > Acutalibacteraceae > JAISGQ01. Next base: position 1,718 of record JAZSNZ010000278.1, on the reverse strand, counting down.
TCATCCTCTCTCATGGGTACAAAATAGATGTTTTTTGTATTCATGAGCAGACCGATATTTTTAGCTGAAGCACCCAGTGCATCGTTGGTAGCAGGTGCTAAAACTATGGGACGGCCGTTTCGCAGATGTGCTTTTGCCGCGAGGGTGACAGGAGTATCGCTTATGCCGAGAGCAAGCTTTGTCATGGTATTACCTGTACAGGGAGCAACAAGAAGAATATCAAGAAGTTTTTTAGGTCCTATTGGCTCAGCTTCTGCAATGGTGTGTATGATCTTTCTGCCGCAGATATTTTCGATTCTTGCAATATGGTCTTCAGCATTGCCGAATCTTGTGTCTGTAGTATAAGCGGTATTTGACATGATGGGAGTTACCTGTGCTCCTGTCTTCACCAGTGCTTCCAGCTGAGGTATGACAAGGGAAAAGGTGCAGAAGGAGCCGCAGAGAGCAAACCCGATTTTTGTATTATTCAATTTCTTCGACCTCCTTGAGGATTGAGTAGATGGTGTTTTTGATGTCGAGAGCGGCACCGCAGGGAGAGAATTTCCCGGGCAGAGAAAGTGCATGAACGGCATTTATTCTCCTGTTTTTTGCGGCAGAAAAGTCAATTCCGCCCTCGCCGGAAGCAAGGTCTATCATAACTGCATCGTCCTTCATTGCGCTTATAAAGTCAGCATTTATCACAGGTGAAGGAATCGTGTTGATGACAAAATCAAAATTTTCCGCGTAGCCTGCCATTTCGTCTAAGTCCAGGGCTTCTGCTCCGCAGCACTGAGCAAGTGCTCTCTGAGCGGCACTGCGTGCCGCAACAGAAACAGATGCGCCGCAGGAAATCAGCATTCTCGTCATAGCATTGCCGATACGTCCAAAGCCTGTGACAAGTCCCTTCATGGTAAAAAGAGAGTAAGGTGAAAGCTCAATAAGAGTAGCTAAAGCACCCTCGGCGGTGGACTGTGCGTTGCGAACAAGAAAATCCTCCCGCTTTCCGTAGTCGAACACATTGAAAATGCGTTCCCTTGCCTTTTCAAGTCTCGAGAACATACCTGCAAAAATCGGCTTGCTTCCAATGGCATCAATAAGAACATCATCAAAAGGCAGAGAGTTTCCTGACAAAGGAGCATTGATGCTTACTCCATCCAAAGAGCAGGGCAGAGGCAGGATAACAGCTTTAGCGCTGAGTGCTCCCTCAACGGCAGAAAAACCTTCGCCAAGACCTGCGGAAAATACGGCGTGACCGTCGGCGGCGAGCAGTTTTGCGAGAGTGACAAAACGCCTGTCGCCGCCTATTATTGCAAAAGAGGTTCGTTTCATGTAAAAATTGCCCCAATCGAAATCAGATACATAAGGTGAAAAATCACCTCGTTACATAATATGAGAGGTCTTACAGTCAGTGCATAAAAATTTATTGCTGAAAAAATCGTCAGATACATGTAAAAAACAAAACAAAACTTTACTTTTGACTGAGAAAATGTTAAAATGAATCAATAGAATATTTCATTAACATGGAATAGATATATAATTCGTTAAAAAACTTGTAATCCCGATGCTTTAGGTATATAATAAATCGGATAATAAGCAGGGGAGGGCTTTGCAATTGCGCGAGGTCTATCTTGACAACAGTGCCACGACCCGTGTGTCTGATGGGGCGGCGAAAAAAGCACTGGAAGCAATGACAGAAAATTACGGCAATCCTTCATCTCTTCACACAAAGGGAATGGATG
>JAZSNZ010000201.1:0-4757 GCA_045536645.1 Acutalibacteraceae bacterium | reverse complement strand
GGAGGAGGAGGCAAAGGAGATCGCCCTCGCAATCGAGCTTTTCACGAATGGCTCTCTCAATACTTTTGCCCAGCAGACCAATGTGGACACCACCAACAGCCTTATCTGTTACGACATTCTCGACCTTGGCAAGCAGCTTCTTCCTATCGGTATGCTCGTTGTCCTTGACAGCATACTCAACCGCGTAACTCGCAACAGAGAAAAGGGCATCAGTACATTCATCGTCATCGACGAGATATATCTGCTGTTCCAGCACGAATACAGTGCAAACTTCCTTTTCACTCTCTGGAAGCGTGTTCGTAAGTACGGAGCAAACTGTACCGGCATAACTCAGAATGTTGATGACCTCCTGCAGAGCCATACAGCAAGAACCATGCTTGCAAACTCCGAGTTCATCGTCATGCTCAATCAGGCATCTACTGACCGTATCGAGCTTGCAAAGCTGCTCGGTATATCGGAAACGCAGATGAGCTATATCACCAATGTCAACGCAGGTTGTGGTCTGCTCAAGGTTGGCAGCGCTCTTGTGCCGTTTACAGACGACTTCCCGAAGGACACCACTATGTATCGGCTGATGAGTACCAAACCCGGCGAAAATCTGCTGCAGGATATGTCGCCATTTAGAGGCAATAAAACCGCATAACAATGCGATGTTTTGCCTAACAAATCAGCAAGGCAATATAAAATGACCAGATAGGTCAAAATGGCATTCAAAATAGGGACAGCCGACGCTTTTATCTGCGTCGGCTGTCTTTTGCTGTATTAGTAAATCAAAAAGGAGTGATGCTACTTTGGATATAAAAACAAAGGATTCGTATAGTCCGTCGGGTTCGCCCTCAAGCCCCGTGTCTTCTCAGCAGATTTCTTCGCTGATGAAAAAAGCGTATATCAAGAGCCGGGAAGTGACAGAGGAATTTACCAACCGAGAAAATGAAAACGCAGAGCAGTATGCCAACGATGAAGTGCAGAGAGGTTCCGAGCAGACAGCGGCTATAACTGCTGCTGCGGCAAAAAAGGCAGTTGATTCAATATATCGCTCCCATGACAGGACGCATAGCCATGACAAGTCACACGGATATGAGAGCGCAAACACGGCTGCGGAGAATATTTCTGTGCCGGAACGCAGAGAGCAGACCGCTAATATCCGTCAGCGAAGCACAGGAGCTATCAAGACACGGGAGGCGGCGAATGCCATTAACGCACGGAGCAGAGAGACTTCCGCATCTGCACATCAGAAAATCAAAACCTCAAGCCAGTCGATAACTTCAAGCGGCAATGTTCAGCATAATTCAAAGGCGGCAATTAAATCCGTCACTGATACGCAGAAAAAGACAGCAGCAACGGCAAAGGCAATCGGTGACACATCTCTTAAAGCCGAATATGCCCGTCAAAAGGCAAAAAAGGCAAAGAAAGCAGCCAAGAATGCGGCAGAAGCTCTCAAGAAAGCAATAGTCGGTGCATACAGAGCAGTAAAAAGTCTTGTATCTGCGCTGATTGCCGGAGGCTGGGTAGTCCTGCTTATCATTCTGATTATCTGTATGTTGGGTATGATCGTCGGCTCTGCCTATGGTATCTTTGCAGGCAACGATGTAAGCGAGGCTACCGATGGAAATACCAGCCGGGATCTGAGAACGGCGGTCAGCACCATTAACAGCGAATACTATAACAAGATTCAAGGCATACGGAATGGGGTAGAGAATCTTGAAAACACAACTATTTACATCAACGGTGAGATAGGTGCGATGGCAGGTGTCTGGCAGGATGTACTTGCTGTTTATGCAGTAGATACCGCTCACGGAGAAACTCCTACTATGGCTATTGACTTTGATGCAAGTAAGACACAGCACCTAAAAGAGATATTCTGGAGCATGGTGTCGATATCCTATTCCGTAATTGAGCGTCCTGTTGAAGAAGAACAGGAGGTCACAGACGAGAACGGCAATACAACCACCGAAACGGTCGAGGTGATCTATCGTGACCTGAAGATCTATGTCAAGACAAAGAATGCTTCACAGGCAGCGACGATGTACTCCTTTGATGCTGAGCAAAACAAGATTCTGACCGAGATGATGAGTGAACAATTCACAAAGTCATGGAGTGACCTTATCTATGGCTATTCCTATGGTGATGAGGATATTGTTGCCGTAGCCATTTCTCAGATTGGCAACATCGGCGGAGAGCCATATTGGAGATGGTACGGGCTGTCGAGCCGAACCGAATGGTGCGCCATTTTCGTTTCGTGGTGTGCCGATCAGTGCGGTTATCTTGACAGCGGGATTATCCCGAAATTCGCGTGGGTTCCTGATGCAGTTTCATGGTTCCAAGCAAGAGGACAATGGCAGCCGGGTGGTTATATCCCTGCGGCGGGTGACATTATTTTCTTCGATTGGGAAGGAGACGGCGGAGCCAATCATGTCGGTATAGTCGAATATGTTGAGAACGGTGTAGTGCATACCGTTGAGGGGAATTCCGGTGACACTTGCAGGCGCAAAGAGTATTCAGTAAACAGCCCGGTGATTCTTGGGTACGGTGTACCGATGTACGGATAAGTGAGAAAGAGGGCGATACGGCAAAGGAAAGCCGTATCGCTCTCTCTTTTTTTGTATCACCTCAAATCTTATTGTTTGTTTACGACGCCCTTATTTTATTTTCCGTGATATAATAAAGTACATATCCTTTGAAACTATTTTTTCTCCCTCATCGTATATATAACCGGAAAGGAGGACAGGTCATGCCCGACGATCGTCTTATACGAAAAATCAAGAGAGCTGAATGGCAGGCCGCGGATCAGCTCATCAGCCGCTACTACGACGAAATTTACATCTTCGTGTATCGGCAGATATTCGACAAAGAAAACGCAATGGATATAACCCAAGACATATTCGTGCGTGCGCTGAAAAGCCTTGCGGGATATGACAGCTCCAGAGCCTCCTTCCGTACATGGCTTTACCGTATCGCAGCGTCGGTGCTGACCGACAACCGCCGCAGGAATGCACGGCAGCCTGTTCTTCTTGACATTGACGACGCGGTGCTGCCCCCGGATGATGACTTTGAACGAATGATAGAGCAGCGCGACTTTGCACGCATGGTGCTTGCTCGGCTCTGTGTAAAGGATGAACTATCACAGCAGATCTTTCGCATGAAGATATTTGCTGATCATACCCTTTCGCAGATTGCGTCTGCGCTGGGTATGCCCGAATCATCGGTGAAGTCGAAATATTACAGGCTCCTGCGAGAGCTGAGAGAGGAGATAAACGATGAATAGTAACGATTATATCCCGATGCCTACGCAAAGTGAAAAGCGGGCAGCGATAAACAGCATCATCGAAAGAAGTATGCCCGCCAGACGCACAAACGCATCAAGGCTGATACGCATATTCAAGTCTCTGGGCATTCGCGGTCTGTTTTTTGATGCCTTTGATGCTGTGGCGCTCTCGCTTCTGTGTTCAGCGGTACTGTTGGTTGTGATTGTGGCTGATGCGTTTAACACGACCGGAAGCTACATCGTAACATTTGCTGCTGCGCCCGCTCTTTATCTGCTGCTGTTCTGTATAAGCAGATGGAAGAATCGAAGCAGCTGGATTGAGCAGATAAGGTTCACCTGCATGATAACTCCGCTGCATATCTGTATCGCGCAGAGTATGGTTTTCTCCTTGTGCGGCATGGCGTTTGGTTCTCTGCTTGCCTTTGGAACGACACTCTTTTATCAGAACGGACACTTTATCAATCTGTTGTGTGCCGCTCTCTGCGCTCAGTTTATATGCTCTACCGTAACCATGCTTGCCCTCGACCGCAGATGCCGTCTGCTCCCTGACATTGCCGCAGGAGGATGCGCTGCAGTATGTGTGCTTCTTTTGATGCTTCGGCATACATCCGTGTGCTCTTTTATTGATAATCTGCTGCAGAGTTTTTCTTCCGCAGTGATGGCAGCGACGACAGCTATATTCTTTGCTGTGTATGCTTTGACTCTGTGGAACGCTTTTTCGCGGAGCAATAATATTCTGAAAGGAGAAATGATCTGAGTATGCTTCAAGTACGATCACTAACAAAAAAATACGGTAATTTCACCGCTCTTGAGTCGGTAAGCCTTGACTTTGAAAACGGAGTATATGCTCTGCTCGCACCCAACGGCGCAGGCAAGACAACCCTTATCAAGATGATAACCACTCTGCTTTTCCCCACTGAGGGCGAATTACTTTATGACGGAACAGATATCTTTGCCATGGGTGAGGAATATCGCGCTAAAATCGGGTATCTTCCGCAGGAGTTCGGCTTCTATCGGAACTATACTCCGGTACAGTTTCTTTCCTATCTTGCCGCCCTCAAAGGTCTTGACAAGGAGACTGCCGACCGTAAGATTCCCGAGCTGATGGAGATGGTGGCGTTATCCGACTCCATAAATAAAAAACTCAAGACCTTTTCGGGAGGAATGCTTCAGCGTGTCGGTATAGCGCAGGCAATGCTCAACGATCCTGATATTCTCGTTCTCGACGAGCCGACGGCCGGACTTGACCCCAAGGAGCGTGTTCGTTTCCGTAACCTTATTTCCACCCTTTCAAAAGACCGTACAGTTATTCTGTCAACTCATATCGTGTCAGACATCGAGGCGATAGCAAATAAAGTGATAATGTTCAAAGATCATCGCCTATTCTGTTGCAAGGAACCGGCAGAAATCTGTGCGATGGCGGATGGCATGATATATGAAACGGATCAGATAGACCGTCTGACAACACCGTATCTTTTGCTCTCCGAAAAGC
>JAZSNZ010000385.1:0-10594 GCA_045536645.1 Acutalibacteraceae bacterium | reverse complement strand
TCCTCTTCCATGTGAACTACTACGGGAATGTAATCCTCATCATAGTACTGGGTTCCGCCTGCTGCCTGAGTAGCCTCAAGTGCTGCCAGTGCATCGGCTGCGGAGGCTGCCATGGGCTCGGTGGGTATCTGCTGGACAGGTGCTGCGCCCTGTTCTGCGGCAGGTGCACCGGGTGCAGGTCTTCTGTACTGCCCCTGAGGAGGTCTTGCGCCTGCAGGACGCTGTCTGGGAGCAGGTGCATAAATAGGTCTGCCGTACTGGTCGTAGCCTACAGGAGTGCGGGGTTTGCGCTGGGGAGGCGGATATATAGGCCTGCCGTTCTGATCAAAGCCGATGGGGTGAGGCTTTTTCTGAGGAGGACGCTGTGCGTAAATGGGTCTGCCGTACTGGTCGTAGCCTACGGGCTGTGCAGGAGCAGGACGGGCAGGTGCCGGAATTGGATTGCCGTACTGATCGTAATACACGGGTTGACGTTTTCTGGGTCTGTTGTCCATATTCTTGCCTCCCTTGCCGCGTTTGCCTTTTTTGCGTTCTTCGGGCAGTGCGGTGTTTTCTGGCGTATCCTGTGGTATCTCGCTTACGGCCGCGCCCATGGACGCAGCAGCCACAAGATCGGCTATTTCATCGGCAGAGGAGCCGTTCTCTCCTTCTGCCTGCTGGTTTTCTGTTTCTCTGGTTTCCTTTTCAAGCTTACGCACTGCCGCCCTCTCCTCCGAAATGGGATTAAAGGGCTTGCTGTCGCCTTCGTACTCGTCCTTGTCGGGGAAGATTATAGGCAGTTTGTCTTCGTCCTCTTCTCCCTCGGCAGGCGCTGCGGAGGAAGTATTCTCAGCAGGTGCGCTGTCTGCCTCGGGCTTTGCCTCGGCAGTCCGGGACGGAGATTCTGCGGTCATTTTTGTTTCATTGCCTGCAAGGAACGCCAGTGACCTGCCGCGGCGTTTTTCTTCCTTGTCTATAAGCTCGAAGATCTTGTCGATCTCCTTTTTGTCAACATTTCCGTAGGGCGATCTTGCACGCTCTCTTTCCTCATCGATGATCCTTCTCCTTGAGGACACGGTGCTCGACAGCAGGAATATGAGGCAGAGCATGACTACGCCTTCTGCACCCAGGATTATGGGGGAGAATTTCTGAATCATGCTTACAAGCAGAAGCAGAGCCATGGCGATTATTCCGATTATAAATACAAAAATGAAAAGTTTCGATCGCCTTGACGCACTGTTTTTCAAATTCACTGCCCCCTCTCTTTCAAATTAAATTGTCTTTTGATACATAGTTAATGTTACTATATTTTGGGACTCATGTCAATATAAAATCGGCACATCGGGACAGAACGGAAAGTTTTTCAAAGGAAAGCTCCTCGATACGTGTGTTTTGGGGTATATTTGCCGCGTCCAGCACCGCCGCAGCCTGCTCACGGCTGAGAAATCCCCCTGAGCAGAGAGAATTGAGCAGGGTCTTTCTGCGCTGGGAAAAGCCTGCTTTTATAAGGCGGAAGAATATCTCGGGTCTGCCCACGGGATAGGGCGGCTCATCTCTGAGTACAAGGGAAATCACCGCCGAATCCACATTCGGAGCAGGCATGAAGCTGCCTCGGGAGACATTGAAAAGCTTCTTTGCCTCTGCGTAGTAGGCAACGGAAACCGTCACCGCTCCTGCATCCCTTGAACCTACAGGGGCGCAAAGCCGCTGGGCTGCCTCCTTCTGCACCATTACGGTTATGCTTGAAAAGGGCAGGTTGTCCTCTAACAGCTTCATCACAAGGGGTGAGGTAATATAATAAGGAAGGTTTGCACAGACACTTACATTGTCGCAGTCAGAAAACTTTTCCTTTATAAGTGCGGCAAGGTCGAGAGTCAGCGCGTCGGCATTGACAACCTCCACATTGGGGCAGTCGGCAAGGGTTTCGTCGAGCACAGGGAGAAGACGCTCGTCAAGCTCGATGGCGACCACTTTTTTTGCAAGAAGCGAAAGCTCTCTTGTCAGTACGCCTATACCGGGGCCTATCTCAACTACGCCGGTGCTGTCTGTCTGCACCGCCGCTTCTGCCATACGCGGGCAGACACTTGGGTTTATCAGAAAATTCTGCCCAAGGCTCTTTGAAAAAGTAAAGCCGTGACGGGTCAGAAGCTCTCTTATTGCCGAAACATCGGTAAGCCTATCCATATAGAACAGCTCCTTTCCGGTTGCCGTTTGTTTACGGTCATATATGATAACACATTTTTCCGAAGGATAAAAGACATTACTTGATTTTTGTTGAATAATGACTATTGTAAAAAGCACACGCAGTTGGTATGATGATAGCATAATGTTTAAAGGGGCGAATTTCATGGCAAGAAGAGATAAGGAAAATTATTACCTTGATATAGCACAGACTGTTTCAGAGCGCAGCACCTGCATACGCCGCCATTACGGTGCGATAATCGTTTCCAACGACGAGATCGTTTCCTCGGGCTACAACGGTGCGCCCAGAGGCAGAAAGAACTGCGTTGATATGAAATCCTGCATCAGGGAGACTCTGGGCATAGCCAGAGGCGAGCGGTACGAGCTTTGCAGAGCGGTTCATGCTGAGGCGAATGCCATCATCTCCGCCAGCCGTGCTTCCATGCTGGGTGCAACGCTGTACCTTGCAGGCACCGACGGCAAAACAGGGGAACTGCTCCGTGATTCCTGCTCCTGCGCCATGTGCAAGAGAATGGTTATAAATGCAGGCATTTCCAAAGTGGTTATCCGCAACACTCCCGATGAGTATACCGTTATCGATGTCGTTGACTGGATAGTCAATGATGAGTCGGTGGAAGGATCTTTCGGGTATTGATGTGAAGATATTATAAAAGAGACGGCGCAGGCCGTCTCTTTTTGCCAATGTGCTGAAGTCACAATTTATGCACTGGTGCAGAAAAACACACCTACCGTAGGGGAGGGGCTCTGCCCCCTCCCGTTTTTGATCCCCAACCAATGCCCATCGGAAATAAAACAACCGCTTCGGGTGACCGAAGCGGTTTCAGACTGTCAAAGAACCTCTTCATGCCTCCCTCTGACGAGGGAGGTGGCGCGGCATAGCCGCGACTGAGGGGTAGTTCGCAAATGGCGAACTTTGCGACAGCTCCCATGTTCGGGGAGCCAAGCGTGTCATATCAAAGCTCTACAGTGCTTGTCAGCAGTGTTACGCAGCCTCTGGGGCATGCGGTGACGCACTCGCCGCAGCCTGTGCACTTATCGGGGTCAACGGAAGCTACAAAGTTTTCAATCTTTATAGCCTGGGTGGGACATATCTTGGAACACTTCATGCAGCCGATACAGCCCTGTTTGCAGACCTTGTTGGTAAGGTTGCCCTTGTCGCAGTTTCTGCAGCGGACAACAGCAATAGGCTTGAGGGGCTCGAAGGTGATAAGACCCTTGGGGCAGGCCTTTACGCACTTGGAACAGCCCTTGCAGAGGGTGGGGTCGATGTGTGCAACGCCGTTGCAGATGGTGATAGCATCATAATCGCAGGCAGCGACACAGTCGCCTATACCCATGCAGCCGTAAAGACAGCTGCCCACACCGCCGAACATCTGATTTGCGGCGGCACAGGAATCAGCGCCCAGATACTCCATCTTGTCGTGGGTGTTGTCGTAGGTGCCGATGCAGTGTACAAGGGCGGTCTTGCGCTGGACTTCGCCTGCCTCCTGACCGAGCAGAGCGGCGATCTCTTTCACAGCCTTTGAACCGCCGGGAGAGCAGAGACCATTTTCAGCCTCGCCCTTTGCCAGAGCCTCTGCATAGCCCGAGCAGCCTGAATAGCCGCAGGCACCGCAGTTTGCGCCGGGGAGCTTTTCAAGAATCGCCTCGGCCTTTTCATCCTTCGGCACAGCCATGAGAACAGAAGCGATTGAAAGTCCCACGCCTGCCACAAGGCCTATGGCAGCGACAATAATTACAGCAAATAAAATAGGATTCATAAAAGCACTCCTCTCTTAAGCAAGGCCGAGACCATCGACAATGCCTGCAAAGCCTGTAAAGCTGAGGGCTACGATGGAAGCGGCAACGAGAGTGATGGGAAGTCCCTTGAGCGATTCGGGGATATCGGCGGATTCAAGCTTTCCGCGAACGCCTGCAAAGAGTACCATCGCAACAAGGAAACCGACGCCTGCGCCCACTGCATTGACCAAAGCTGCGATATAGCCCTCACCGAAGGAGTAAGCCATACCTGACTCTGCGCCGAACTTGCCGATAACGAGTGTTGCAACACCGAGAACGGCACAGTTTGTGGTGATAAGGGGCAGGTAAACGCCGAGAGAATTGTAAAGAGCGGGGATATACTTTTTGAGGAACACCTCAAAGAGCTGAACGAGAGCGGCGATTATCAGAATAAAGACGATAGTCTGAAGATAATCGAGACTGTTGGGAACGAGGATAAGCTCGTTTATGGGATATGTCACAGCAGTTGCAACAGCCATGACGAAGATAACTGCCGCACTCATACCAACAGCCGTATTCAGCTTTTTGGAAACGCCTAAAAACGGGCAGATTCCAAGGAACTTTGAAAGGACGAAGTTTTCAGTGAGTATAGCGGCAATAAAGACGCCTAAAATCAGCTTGAATGTCATTTGGAACAGCCTCCTTCCAAGCGCTTTGAACAGCTCATTGCGGCAGGACAGGAGCCGCAGGGATCATTGACGATGGGCAGTCCCTTCTTGCGGCTGATGCGGTTTGCAAGAGCAATAAGCATACCGAATACAAAGAAGCCGCCTGCGGGGAGGATGAAGATGAGAATGGGGCTCTCGCTGAGCACGGGAATGGAAAGACCCAAGAATGAGCCGTTTCCGAATATCTCACGGATAGCGCCCATGCAGAACAGGGCGGCGGTAAAGCCGATACCCATTGTGATACCGTCGACTATTGAGGGGATCACCTTGTTTTTCGATGCAAACATCTCAGCTCTGCCGAGAATGATGCAGTTAACAACTATAAGGGGAAGGAACAGTCCAAGAGACTTATCAAGTGTGGGAACGAATGCCTTTACAAGCATCTGAACAACAGACACGAAGCCTGCGATAACAGTGATGAATGCAGGGATTCTTACCTTGTCGGGGATGACCTTTCTCAGCATGGAGATAACTGCGTTTGAGCAGATGAGAACGATGGTTGCCGCAACGCCCATGCCCAGAGCACTTTCAACGGATGTCGTGACCGCAAGGGTCGGGCAGGTACCGAGTACCAGTCTTAATACGGGATTTTCAGTGAGAATACCGTTCTTGAGAGCGGCGAAGAAGCCTTTCTTTTCCTCGGGTTCTTCGATTACCTCGGGAGCGAGTTTCGGACGCTCGGGAGGAGGAAGGGTCTGCTTCTGTGCAGGAGAAGGCTTGGGGGCTTCTGTCTTTGCAGGCACAGGAGGCAGATTTTCCTCCACCGCCTTGCGTGTCTTTGTTTCTGCTTTGACTTCGGCAGGCTCAGGAGTCTTTACTTCTGCCGAAACATTCTTTTCTATTTCTTCCGGTGTGTTGTTTACACCGACTGCAACAGATCTTCTGCTCATTATGCCTGCCCCCTTTCAAATTCTTCTACCTGTGCCAGTGCCTTGTTCACGGCACTTGTAACAGCACGGCTTGTAATGGTGGATGCGGTGATGGCATCTATCTCGCCGCCGTCCTTGCTGACTGCCAGAGTACCGCTCTTGCCAACAAACTGGGAAAGCCATTCGGGGTTTTCACAGTTTGCACCGAGACCTGCGGTCTCGCTCTGGGAGAGGATCTCGATGCCTGCAATTGTAAGGTCGAGATTTACGCCTATCATAACCTGAACGTCTCCGCCGTAGCCTTTTGATGCGGCAACTGCCACGTAGCCGATAAGGTACTTGTCAGAAGTGAGGTCGGTGGCGGAGAGGTCGGTGGAACTAATATCGGTTGCGGAAAGGTCTGTTGCGGATGCATCTGTTGTAATTTCCGTCAATACTCTGTAGGGGACGGACATTTCCTCAGTGCCGGGTTTATCGGTTGCGGACATATCCGCAGAGGATACGTCAGATGCGGAGGTATCGGCAGGAGCACCCACAGGTGCATTGGAAACCAGAACCGCATAGAGAGATACGCCGTTTTCTTCGGAAACGAGCACATATTCCTCGCCTGCCAGAACTGCCTGACGCGCCTCAATCTCGCTCTGGAGCGCATTTTCTGCGATAATATCCGCAGTAACGGAATTTGTAAGAGCAAGAGCGAGAGCTACGATGATACAGATAGAAAACAGAATGATGGCAGGCATTCCTACCTCTTTGAAACTCATCTTTTTCATGCTGCAGCCTCCTTTTCTTCGCCGAAGGCCTTCGGTGTGGTGAGCTTTTCAATATGGGGTACGAGAATGTTCATAAGAAGGATAGCGTAGGATACGCCCTCGGGCATATTGCAGAGCAGACGCATTGCCATGGTCAGCACGCCGCAGCAGATGGCGAACACTATCTTGCCGCCATGAGGGATGGGGCTGGTGGTGTAGGCGGTTGCCATGAAGATGGCGCCCAGCATAAGACCGCCTGAGAGCAGATGGGAAAGCATATAAAGGGTGCTTCCCTCAAGGTCATAGCCCTTGCCGAAGCCGACGAGGAATGCGATAACGGCAACGGTGCCGATAAAGTAAACGGGAATGGTTGGCTTGATAACTCCGCGCAGGATAAGGAACAGTCCGCCGAGAATGAGAGCCAGTGCGCAGGTCTCGCCCAGACAGCCGGGAGTGTTGCCGAAGAGCATGGATATAACTGACGGTGCTTCCTCAAGCTTCGAAGCAAGGGGAGTTGCGGCGGTCAGTGCGTCGATATCGCCCTTTTCAAGATAGAAGAAGGGCTTTACATAGCTGCTCATGGCGCCGGGGAAGCTGAGCATAAGTACGATTCGGGCAGTTGCGGCAGGATTTGCAAAGTTCATGCCGATGCCGCCGAACATCTGCTTTACAACAACGATAGCAACTATCGAGCCGAAGGCTGCGTAAAGGGGATTGATTGTGGGGGGCAGACAGAAGGCAAGGATAAGGCCTGTTACAACAGCCGACCAGTCGCCGACGGTCTGTCTGCGTTTCATTACCTTGCGGCAGATGAATTCTGAGAGCACGCAGGGAATTATACACACTGCAATAGTCAGGGCGCTGCGCCAGCCGAAGTAGACGCAGGATACTATCGCCGCAGGGGCAAGTGCTATAACAACGTCCTGCATTATCTCAGGGGTCGTTGATGGTGTTCTGAAATGGGGCGAGGGAGTGACAAGCAGCTTGTGGGATGCGCTTACTTCCTCGCTGACACGGGTGTCAACATTATTGTTCATGCTTTGTCTCTCCTTCCTTTACTTTTTAGCATTGTTTCTCAGCAGAGTCTTGCCAAGGCGCATATACTGCACCAGCGGACGCTTTGCAGGACACGAGAAAGCACAGCTGCCGCACTCCATGCAGGTGTTGACGCTGAGTCTCTCAAGCTCTGCACAGTCGGCTATCTTCACCGCTCTCTCAATGCTGGTTGCCTGAAGTCTCATGGGACAGACGGAAACGCATCTGCCGCAGCGGATACATTCGGTCTCTTCTCTTTCGTCAACGTCCTTCGAGGCAAGAGCAAGCAGTCCGTTTGTCTGCTTGATTATGGGCATATTGGTGTCATACAGGGCGTTGCCCATCATAGGTCCGCCCATGATTATTTTTCTCGGCGCTTCCTTGTAGCCGCCGCAGAATTTCAGCAGGTCACCGATGGGTGTGCCGATGGGTGCCTGCACGTTCTTCGGGGTCAGAACAGAAGAGCCGTCAACGGTGACTCGCTTTGAGATAAGGGGAATACCTGTCTTTATATAGCGAGAGAGAAAAGCAACGGAAGTTATGTTCATGACTATACAGCCGACGTCCAGGGGAAGCTTGCCCTTGGGAACTCTTCTGCCTGTGCAGGCCTGAATGAGAACCTTCTCGGCGCCCTGAGGATAGCTTGCCTTCAGCTTGAGGACTCGGACTATATCGTCAGGATCGTCCTCTTCTGCGATTCTCGACAGACACTCAATGGCGGTGGGTTTATTGGACTCAACGCCGATTATAACGCGCTTTACATCGGGATAGAACTTACGCAGTATTCCGATGCCGTCGATAACGTCACGGGTGTTTTCAAGCATCTCACGCATATCAGCTGTGAGGTACGGCTCGCACTCTGCGCCGTTTATGACGATGGTGTCGACCTTCTTGTCTCCGATTGAGAGCTTTACGCTGACAGGGAAGCCTGCACCGCCGAGACCGACAAGTCCCGAGGCACGCACTGCGTCAACAAGCTCCTTCTGGTTTGTAACTGTGGGAGGCTTTATGCCTTCCCACATTATCTGCTCTTCGCCCTCGGTTGCTATCTCTATGGTCTTGCACCGAACTCCCGTGGGCATGAGTATATCTCCGATTGCCTTGACAGTACCGGCAACAGATGCGTGAATGGGAGCAGAAACAAAGGCACCGCTCTCGCCTATAGGCTGACCGATGCGTACCTTGTCGCCAACCTTGACGCAGGGCTCGCAGGGTGCACCAATGTGCATCTGCATGGGGATTATCACCTTTTCAGGTGTTGGGAGCGTTTCAGTTTCAAAAAATGCGGTGTTCTTGCGGTGGGGAACGTGAACTCCGCCGAAGGTTTTGAATGGTCTCTTCGGGAAGGTCAGGCCCATCGCTTCCGCCTGTGGTTTCTTTGACATACGCTTCTTCCTCTCTTATAAAGAGTGTGCAGAAAAGTAAATGCTTTCCAAATATATTACCTTCCACACGTGTATAGTAATTCTACTACATAAAAAATGCTCTTGCAATACAAAAACGGACATTTTAATGGCTTTTACAGAAATTTATGATAATTTTTCTCTGAATTTTACATGAGATTTGTTATAATTTTAACAATAAACAAGACCTGCTGTGTTTTGTTGACATGTTTTGAAAGGACAGGTATAATTAAGCAAAAAGTCAGAATGGGGGATAAAAATGAAGTATAAAATTCATAAGAAGCGCCGTGATGCGGTGATAATGCTTTTTGTGCTGCCTGTTGCCTTTCTGCCGCTGGCAGCGGCGATATGCCTTGGGGGCTTCGAATATGAGAATATGAAAATGCTCCTCTTTACAGGCGCTGTGACAGGGGCGGTGCTTACAGGCTGGGGGATTTATCTGTACACCTGCCTTCGACCCTGTGCAGTAGTGGACGGCGATAAAGTGACCTACTATCCCCTCTGGAAGAAAAAGAGAACAATCGACATTACGAAGATAGACAGGAGAACGGTTTTCGGCAGAATGGACGTTGATACGTGGATATACCGTTCATCGGGACACACAATGACAGGCAAAAAGGACTCATATACATATGATTACAGCTATTTTATCGGAAAAGACGAGGTCATGCGGATATCCTCTGCCATGATAAACGCTGAGCGGTTTGACAGAATGATAAAAAGCAGACTGCCCTCAGAGGAAGAGTAAAACGGAGGAAAAAATATGAAAACTTCGAGGAAAAAGATAAAAAATTATATCAGAATAAGCGCTGCGGGACAGGTGTTTATATGGGGACTGCTCGCAGCGGCGGTTGTGACATTTCTGATCGGCGGATATTTTACCATTACTGCTAACAGGGAAAAGATAGTGGAGTTTGACCCTGTATCGTCCCCAGGCGGAGAATACTGCTATCTTGATGTTGTGGGAGTCAGCAACTGGCTTTACAAGACCAACCGTGACGGCAGTGAGAAGATATACTATGCGGTCGAGGACGCAGAGGGCTATGTGTATATTGCGTCAATTCCAGAAAAGGAGCACAGGAAAATGACCGCCCAGACGGAATACTGGCTGCGTCAGAGCAACGATGCTCCCACGCCCGAGCCCTACAGGCTGAAAGGAGTTTCCTACGGCTTGTATGAAAGCAGTGAGGTCAGAGAATCTCTTGCCTATTCTCTCGATGTGGACAAGGGCGAGGAATTTGAAAGATATTTCGGAAAGTGGTATCTCAACGGAGGCGTAAATCCCAGAGAGCAGAGAAAATACGGCTACTGGCTGGCTTCGCTTTTTTCGGGGCTGTTCGGAATAATCGTTCTGTACAGCTATCTGGGCAGGATAAGAAATACCGGAAAGAGCCTGAAAGCCCTTGAAAAAAGCGGAAAGCTCAGTGAAGCGGCAGAGGAACTCGAAGCAGGAGACGGTAGTTTTGACTGCGTTGTCAGCGAGCATTATATGTTTGTCAGAAGGTACGGGATCGCCGTACCTGTCGACAGCATAACAAAATGCAGATGCTCAGGCAGCATGGTCTGGCTTGAGACTACGTCCATAGGCAAGACCACGGTGCAGATAAATTCTGTTGATACCATACGCAAGATCGTTGATGCATTGCCCATGAACAAGGAAGCAGTTGAGGTCTCGGTAACGCTGAGTAAGTAGAAAAAGAACCCCGTCGTTGTTGTCAAAACAACGACGGGGTTAATATATTCAAAAATTATACATTGAACAGGAAATGGACAACGTCGCCGTCCTGCATGATGTATTCCTTACCCTCCGAGCGGATAAGGCCTTTTTCCTTTGCCGCGGCAAGAGAGCCGCCGAGCTCGGTGAGCTTGTCGTAGGCTATGACCTCAGCGCGGATAAAGCCGCGCTC
>JAZSNZ010000002.1:0-2656 GCA_045536645.1 Acutalibacteraceae bacterium | reverse complement strand
CCCCGTAATACAGGGGATGTGGGGGATATTCGAGGTCTTTGCAGATACAGTGGTGTTCTGTCTGCTTACAGCCCTTGCCATACTCACAAGCGGAGCGCTGGGCAGCGGACTTGACGGTGCGCTGCTGTCAGCAGCGGCATTTGAATCGGTGCTGGGCAGTTTCGGCGGTGTTTTTCTGACAGTCTCAATTGCTCTGTTTGCATTTTCCACAATGATAGGCTGGAGCTGCTACGGAGAAAAAAGCTTTACATATATATTCGGAGAAAAATACACAGTGCTTTACCGTGTTATTTTCATCATGGCAATAGTCCTTGGCAGTGTCATGCAGCTTTCAGCGGTGTGGAGCGTATCAGACATACTCAATGCAGTCATGGCGTTCCCGAATCTTGCCGCGCTTATAATTCTCGCACCAAAGGTAAAGACGGCAACAAAAGATTATCTGTCGAAATAAAAAGCAGCTGCCGAAAGGCAGCTGCTTTTCAGCTTGACAAAAAAATAAACATATGCTATCATACATTTAACCAAAAGGTTAAATGTATGATGAGGCGAAATAATATGTCATTACACACAACACTGAAAGCCCTGGCAGACCCTGTCAGACGTGAAATACTCAACCATCTGAAAAAAGGCAGAATGTCAGCAGGTGAAATAACCGACTGTTTTGATATAACCGCAGCGGCAATATCAAGGCATCTGTCACTTCTTAAGGAGGCAGACCTTATAAGGGACTGCCGAGAGGGAAAGTATATTTATTATGAACTGAACGCGTCGGTGCTGGAGGAAATAATGCTCTGGATAACCGACCTGAAAGGGGATAAGGAAAATGATTAAGAAAAACATGGGAAAGCTGATTATAGGCTCAGTTATTATTCTGCTGCCCATAGCGGCAGGACTTATCCTGTGGGACAGACTGCCGGGTGTTTTTGCGTCTCACTGGAATGCAAGCGGCGAAGCAGACGGCTTTGCAGGAAAAGGCATGATGATTTTCGGAATGCCGCTTATATTTCTTGCCTTGCAGTGGCTTTGCGTGTTTGTAACAGCGGCTGATCCGAAAAACAAAAATCAGAGTCAGAAGGCATTCAATCTCGTCCTTTGGATACTGCCCGTGTTTTCTGTAGTAATATCAGCAATAATGTACAGCATAGCCCTCGGCGCAGAGCTTAACATGACTTCTCTTATGAGCGCATTGCTTGGTGCGATGTTCATACTCATCGGAAATTATCTGCCCAAGTGCAGAGTGAACCATACCATAGGAATCAAGCTTCCATGGACTATAAACGACGAAGAGGTCTGGAACAGAACACACCGCTTTGCAAGCTGGTTCTGGGTAGCAGGCGGAATCCTTATGATAACAGCATCATTCTTCGCCTCAAAGTGGGCGATAGGTGTTATGGTGGCTGTTCTTTTATTGCTTATGCTGATCCCCACTGTTTATTCCTATGTGATATTCAGGAAGAAGGGCGGAAAACTTCCCTCAGCATCAGAAAAGAAATCGCCTTATATAATCCTCTCAATCGTACTGACCGCAGTGATTCTCGTTGCCGTTGCCGTGCTGATGTTCACAGGTGATGTAAAGGCAGAGTGCGAAGAAAGTCTCAGCATACAAGCGACTTACTGGGAAGACATTGAGGTAGATTATGACAGGATCGACGGTGTGGAATACAGGGATACCTTCGACGGCGGCGAACGTACCAATGGCTTTGGGGGTCCCAGAGTGCTTTACGGAACCTTCCGAAACGAAGAGTTCGGCTATTACACAAGATACACCTACACAAAGGACAATGGCTTTGTTATTATCGATGTTGACGGCAAAATGCTTGTAGTAGGACTTGAGAGCAAAGAACAGACAAAAGCGCTGTATGAAGAGCTTCTGAATAAAACCGCATAAACAAAAAAGCCGCACGGCATATGCCGTGCGGCTCTTCATAATGCAATCAATACTGCGGTGTGTAGAACTGCTGTGACCAGTAGGTGTAGTTAAGTCCCTGATATTTGGATGTACCTGTGCTTATACAGCAGTACTTGAAATTGGGATTGAGAATATTTGCTCTATGGGTGGGAGAAGCCATCCATTCCTTTACAACCTGCTCAGGTGAGGTCTGGCCTCTTGCCAGATTTTCGCCTGCATAGAGGTAAGGCAGACCGTAGTAACCATAAGCGGTGATATATCTTGTGCCGTTGGGACGGGTATGAGAGAACAGTGTATACGCCTCAGAGAGTCTGAGGTCTGCAACGCGCTTGAGATCGCTTCCGCCAACCTGCAAGGGCGCAATACCGTAGGCAGCACGTTCCTGGTTGCAGAGATAAACAACACGGGATTCAAAGTCATCAACTGTTATCTTGATGTGGCAGGTACCGTTGATGTTGGAAGCATGAATCCATGTTGTACCGGGACTGTAGGCAGTAACGAGAACGGAACCGACTTCGTTTCCTGTGGTATCTGCGATGTAGGAATAATCAGAATTATAAACTGCTATAGGTGTATCAGCGAAGCCCGACTTGAGGTAAAGTCTTACGCTTGAACCTGCGTACATTCTGTACTCAGTGACAGTAGCACCGCCCGAGGTCAGTGCAAAGCTGATATTACCGGAGTTTGTATAATTCTTAGTTGTCGTTGTGGTAACTCTGGTAGTTGTTGTGGTGGTACGGGTAGTAG
>JAZSNZ010000156.1:0-3822 GCA_045536645.1 Acutalibacteraceae bacterium | reverse complement strand
GGGCAGGCATGGGCTACAGCTACCCGCTGACAGAAGAGCAGATAAGCGACAGGCTGTCAGAAGGAGCGGAGATATTTTCTTTTTTCCTCCGTGATAAAATGATCGGAACGATCGAGCTTATCAGCAGAGACGAGCAGGCCCATTCGGCACTTATCGGAAGATTTGTCCTCGACCCTGCGGTCACGGGAAAAGGCCTCGGCACAAAAGCACTGCAGGCATTCTTGCAGTACTGCAGGGAGACGTTCGATATTCTGGAGGTATCGCTGTTCGTTTTTGATTTCAACATCGGCGCACACAGATGCTACCTCAAGTGCGGCTTTGCCGAAACAGAACGGGTTGAACGTTCCAACGGCTGGATAGCCATACACATGAAGAAAACACTGTGCTGAGGACGAATAATCCTTCTCACAAACGCATATCTGTTTATTACCAAACTCTCACAGGAGCTGATATTTTGAAAAAAACTCTGTGTACTGCGGTCTCGGTACTGCTCATCGCTGTATGTCTGTTCACTCTTTCTGCCTGCGGGGCAAAGAGCAGCCGTGAGCTTTACGGCACATGGAACAGCATCACAAGCGATTCGGGCACCAGCGTAACCTTTAAAAGCTCGGGCGCTGTCATTCTCAGTGTCGGAAATTATTCCATCAGCGGACAGTATTCCGTCGATGGGGGCGTTATAATCATGAATCTGACAGACGATGAGGGCGATATGTATCAGATGACCATGAATTACTACATAGACGAGAAAAAGCTGTACCTCGAAAACGAGAACGGCGATATCGAGACATTCTCAAAGTAAAGCTTCTGAAAAGGACTGTTTAAAATGAAAACTTATGAACACATGGGACCTGCAACAAAAAACATGGCTGTAAAAAGACTTCTTTCGGTGCTGTTTGATGCAGTGCTGTGCTTTGTGCTGGGCGCAGGTGCCTTTATTATCATGTGGCTCTGCTTCGGTTTTGAGATTTCCGAGATAATCCTTTCTCCCTGGCAGATAATCCGCGACTCTTCTACCTTTTATCTGACCCTGTTCTTTTTGAAGGATATCTTCGGAAGAAGCATAGGTAAGGTGCTTTTCGGACTTTATATAGTTGAGAAGGGCACGGACGAAAAGGCAGGACTCAGCAAGAGATTTTTCCGCAATTTTTCTCTCATGCTGTTCCCTCTTGAGGGAATCGCACTGCTCATCAGCGAAACGAATACAAGAGTCGCCGACAAGCTCTTTGAGATAGAGGTAGTCGAGAAGAAATAAGAAAGCAAAAAAGGAGGCGCAGGCCTCCTTTTTTGCTGCGGTGCAGAATCTGTTATATATTGACACCTGTCCCACCAGAATGATACAATTGACTATAAAATATTTTGGGGGTATTAAAATGCAAAAAATCAAATCAAGATACGAAGCACTGACCACAGCGCTGCTGCTTTCTGCTGCGGTGATGAGCCTTATCGGTGCAGTGCGGTATGTTTTCGGCTTTTTTTCACTGCTCGGGCAGTACATTGACGCAAGCTATCAGCCTTATTCCGACAGCGGATTGGTGCCTTATCTTGATACCATGTCTGGCTATTACGGCAGACCCGATATATCCGAAGTAATAGAGCAGCTTGTTTTCATGTTGGGGCTGGGAATTTTTGCAGCAGGATTGATAATAGTCCTGAAAAGAGGCACCGACAACAGAACGCTTCCCACGATTTTCTGCATGGGAGGTCTCGCTCTGACAGCAGTAAGCTTCCTCGGTGGATTTCTGCAGCTTTTATTCATGTCGGAATATGCATTTTTTATGCTGATTCAGGGCGCGCTTGCCGCACTGGCAATTGCGGTCATGGTATTTTTCCCGAGAGTTACAAAAAAGAGGAAAAACGTCATAGCCCTGGCGGTGTCATTTACGGCATTGATTTTGTTTATACCCGTAGTCATGCCGAATTACGTGTTCTTTTACGATAAAATGGGAATAGCTGTTATTACAATGCTTGGAATTATGGGCGTGGCAGAGGCAGTGAAGGAAGACGGAAACGAAGAGGAAGAGCCTGAAGAAGACGAGGCGGAAGATAATGTTTGAAAAAATCCCATGTCCATATTGCGGTGAGGAATGCATATCCTTCGGCATGCGGATCAAAGCGCACAATATCTGGACTTATCCCGAGTGTCCGCAATGCGGTGCAACGCTCAGAACAGAAAAACGGTACCTTATAATAAGAAGAGTAATTTTAGCCGCAGTTATAATATCGTTTGTAATACTTACACTTTGCACAGATACCAATATGCATATCCGAGGGTGGAGAATGGTGCCGCTGGTGATAATGGCAGCGGCGGATATTGTTATTGCTTCGCTGGCAAAGCTTGATTATGAAGATGACTGGAAACATCCGAGGCAGCAGGGGGAACAGGAGAAGGATCAATGAAAAAATCAAAGAAAATCACACTTTTTATATTAGCAGGGGCAGGCAGTATAATTCTTGCGGCAGGACTTATAATCGTTATTCTTCCGCTTGCCGCTGCATTGCCATGGATTCCTTTGATGTGTGCATCCTGTACACAGCCTGATCCGCCTGCTCCGCAGATAAAGTACGCAGAGTTCCCCTTTACCATCGTATACGAATATAACGGTGAAGTGCTTACATACGAGGATAAGATAATATGCGAATACACGGGAACAGACTGGAATGAAGGAGTGGGAAAACACAGAACATGGACGGAGCGGTTTGAAAGCGGAAGCGGACCTGTACTGTGCGAAATGGAAAACGGACAGTATATTTATTACAGCATGAGAAGCTTTGACGCAGAATATATGATGGGCGATGAGGAGTTTATGGGATACGGTCATCCTGTAACATGTCTTTTACTGATAATACCTGCAGAAAACGAATCCGGTTATAATGAGAAGATCCAATTGTCAAACGATGAGGCTTATGAACAGTATAACCTGAGAATAATCAGCTTCGACGTCCCCGACCCCATAGAAAATACCTTCGAATGACCGCAAAGAAAATAAGGCCGAGACGAATTTGTTATATACAGCCGACAGAATCCGTGCTATAATAAACTATCTGTTACAGCACGGAGGATTTTATTATGGATATTAACCTTTTCTCCGATTATTTCAAATCAGCGGAAAGACAGCGGAAGCTGAAAATCGTGACCTTTATAATGTTTCTGATGCTGGCAGTCGAAAAGCTGCTGTCCTGCGTTGGTGCCGCGGTCATTGAGGGAAAACCGCAGATCATTTCCGAAATTACTTTTCCTGATGCGGTGAGCATAAACATTTACATCGCCACCGCAGTGCTTATCGCCGCTCATGTCCGATACGACCGCCTTGTGATCCCCGACTTCTTTCTGCTTGGGCTGAAGCTGTCCGTAATAGCAGAAAAATCCCTGTTTCTCATCACCGAAAGAGACGCGGCCTTTCTCGATAAGTTCTCCGCAGTGGAGTATATAATAGAAGCAGCGCTCTTTGCGGCATTTCTTATATGTATGTTCATCGGCGAGCTGTCCCACGGCAGGCGGCTGCCGAATTTCTCCTCGGTGTGCATGAATCTGCTTATGATCTGCCTGCCTGTTACAGTGCTGCTGGAGCTTGGTAAAATGCTCCTTGCCGCCGCTGAGGGACAGAGCAGACTGCTCATCGGATTTAATTTTGTATGGGGCGTGCTCAATGAGACCTTCCTCGATGTGCCGTATTTTCTGCTTATCCTCATGGTATGCCTGACAAATTGCAGAGGCTATAAAATAACAGAGGAATAAAAACCACCGACCGAAGAGGGGAGAACCCTTTCGGTCGGTGTTTGCGTTTATTGTAGTTTGTGCCGTTTAAAATCGAACCACCATAG
>JAZSNZ010000136.1:0-2633 GCA_045536645.1 Acutalibacteraceae bacterium | reverse complement strand
AGCCAAGGAGTTGATCATTTGGTTTGTCTTCCTAAGACCGCTTGGCCTCCGACTTCCTGCCTTAAGCGGTCTGGGGAGAACATAGTCCTCGTTATCCTCATAGGTGATTATCGGGTCGGCGGTGTCCTCAAGCTCCTTTATGCGGCCTCTCAGCTCCTGCTTTGCCTTTACGCTGAGAGCGGCAGCATCGGCGCTGTTTTTAAGCTCTTTTCTAAGCTGATCTATCTCCTGAATAAGAGCCTCGGACTGTGCCTTTGCAGAAGAAACTATTCTGTTGGCCTCAGCCTTTGCAAGGTCCAAAATATCCTGACGTTCCTTTTCGAGCCTCTGCTGAGATTTTGCCGCATCGTCGCGTACTCTCTGAGCCTCGATCCTCAGCCTCTGTGCCGCCTCCTGCTCGCTTTCCATGCTCTGACGGCTCTTTTCAAGGTCTTCTACAACCTTTTCAAAGCGCTTGTCGTCTTCGTCAATAAGCTCCTTTGCCCTGTCGACTACCTCTGAGGGAATACCCAGCTTTTCGCTTATTGCAAAAGCGTTTGAACGTCCCGGCATACCGATAAGCAGTCGGTAGGTAGGTCTGAGTGTCTTTACGTCAAACTCACAGCAGCCGTTTTCGACTCCCGGAGTACTTATGGCGAAGGCCTTTATTTCCGCATAATGAGTAGTAGCGGCAATGGTACAGCCTTGCATTCTCAGATGCTCAATAATGGATGTTGCAAGAGCCGCACCCTCAACAGGGTCAGTACCTGCACCCAGCTCATCGAGAAGCACCAGAGTGCGTGAATCTGCAATTTTAAAGAACTTAATGATATTGGTCATATGAGCAGAGAAGGTGGAGAGAGACTGCTCAATGGACTGCTCGTCACCGATATCTGCAAGAATATTTTCGAAGGTTGAAATTTCGCTCTCGTCGCTGACAGGCAGCATCAGACCGCACATTGCCATGGCAGAGAGCAGGCCGAGAGTTTTAAGAGCAACGGTCTTGCCGCCTGTGTTGGGGCCTGTGATGACCAGTGTGTCAAAATCCCTGCCGAGTCTTATATTGGTCGGTACGACCTTGTCACGGTTTATAAGAGGATGGCGTGCTTTTTTAAGGTCGATTATTCCGTCCTCATTTACAGAGGGGAGAGATGCCTTCATGTTGTAGGCAAGCCTTGCCTTTGCAAAGAGGAGGTCAAGCTCCATGAGCATATTGTAGGAGGTGATGATGCCGTCAGCACAGTCACCTGCCTGAGAGGAAAGAGCTGTAAGGATTCGCTCTATCTCCGCCCGCTCTTCCGTCTGGAGAACTCGTATTTCGTTGTTTGCCTCAACTACCGCCATAGGCTCAACAAACAGTGTAGCACCGGAAGAAGAAGTGTCATGAACAAGACCTGCAATTTCTCCTCGGAACTCTGCTTTTACGGGAACTACAAAACGCTCGTCGCGCTGAGTTACGATAGCATCCTGCAGATGCTTTGAATGCTCCGAGGAACGAACCAGTGCATCAAGCTTTTCACGAACTCTGCTCTGAGCAGAGCGTATCTTGCGTCTGATGGAAGCAAGGTCTGAGGAAGCATTGTCCGATAATTCGTCCTCATTGAGAATGGCAGAATTTATGTTTTCTTCTATGCCCTTATAGGGAACAAGTCCCATAAAAAGCGGATCAATGCTTGTAATAACGCCCTCGCAGTGACCCCGCCATTCGCGCAGTGAGCGAACGATACGAAGCACCTCGCTTATTCTCATAAGCTCGGGGATAGTCAGTACAGCCCCTGCCTGAGCGCGGCGTACGGCGTTTGTGATATTTCGGACTCCGCCGAAGGAGGGAGAGCCGAAACGACCGAGCAGCATATGAGCATCGCTCGTTTCCTCGAGCATCTGCCGAACCTTAGTAAGGTCAGTCTCGGGCTCGATGGAGCGGGCGGCAGTCGCTGCATCCTCGCAGGAGCATTCACGACCCAGCATGTCGAGAACCTTATCAAGCTCCAGCGCACGCATAAATTTAGTATCCATAATATTTATCCTTTTTATCTTGTAGGGGCGTGCATTGCACGTCCGCTATATACCTTTTATCTGATTATAAAATTCAAGTGTTTTAAAGCTTCTCTCAAGCCTTGATACAAGATACCGCTCGCAGGCCGAGGCAAGCAGCGGCAGAGCATGTTCTGCAAGAGAAAAGGAGTATAATTTATGAAGGTCAGCCAGTGCGCAGTGCCTCAGTGCGGTAAGAGCGCCGGGGGAGAGGGGAATACCACTCTCGTAAGGGTCTTTCTCATCTGCGCATTTTTTGCAGAGAAGCGAGCCTGAGACAGGATAAAACATCATTATATCCGCCTCGTAAGCACCGCAGGAGCGGCACATGAGCAAATCTGGCATAAAGCCTGCGGTACACATTATCCGCATCTCAAAAGCGGCTTTCAGCATACGCTTGTCTCTCGTTCCCGTGTTCAGGTAATGGAGAGCGGCTCTGAGCAGACGCAGATAAACCTCTGCGCTCATGCCCTCAGGAGCAAGCTCCATGCAAAGCTCGCAGAAATACTGCCCCAGAGCCAGTGCTTCTATATCCCCGTGCATATCGGCGTAGCTTGCCTCTGCGTGGGATTCCTTTATGGTGTAGGAATCCTTTGAAGGGGTCAGCACATAGGTACCGT
>JAZSNZ010000198.1:0-2319 GCA_045536645.1 Acutalibacteraceae bacterium | reverse complement strand
TCCCGTAGTAGTTCACATGGAAGAGGACTTCGACTACGCAGACGACCGCTATACCCCCCGTGTCCGCGCTGACTTTGATAATCCCTCTCCCGCTCCTGTTGTGGTGAACACTGCCGCCGCAGGTATGGCAGCAGCCGCTGTCGCTCCTTCCATAGATGAGTACAACTCCAGCGGTGCAGATACCTACAGACCCGACTACGCAAGCGAAGAAATCCCTGTTGTCGTTCCTTCTTTTGAGGATATGGAGGTCGATTATTCCGCTTCACGACGCGGTTTTACCCCCATGAACGATCCTTATGCTCAGAAGAGCTACGCACCTCCTGTTTACAATCCAGAGCCTGCAAGAGAAACTCCTCTTGCGCCTACCTCAATCTATCATAATCCCATAAACGCCAATCCCGAATACAATGCAAAGAGTGCGGCGGATTACAAACGCGATGAGGATGAAGACCACTTTGTTTTCGTTCCCCACTTTGACGATGACGATCCTATTCCCGTAAAGCCGGCAGAACCCGAAGGCCCTGCAATTCCTCACTGGAAGCTTGCCAAGATGAAGCGCCGCAAGGTAAGGAGAAGAAGCCGCCGCGGTATGCTTTTCAAGCTCAAGAGCCTGAAGTTCTCAGAATACACGCAGGCACTCAAGACCGAATAACCAACGCGACCTGTGCATGATTTCATGTGCAGGTCTGTTTTCCCCGTCTAACGCAATAAAATTTACGTATTGTTCTTATATTTAGGTTGACTAAACTTCATTTTGCGATATAATCTTAATATATATGCAAAAGATTTTACACATTGATTCTATGTCAGATATGACAGATTCGGAGGCTCTTTTATGATTTCTCAGAATTTACGCTCTTGGCAGCAAAGCAGAAAATATCGTATCGACGGCGATACTGTCTACGGTGTAGCAGGCGGCGTTGGTTTTTCCGTTGTCGAAGAGGACGGCGGCAAGCTTGCAATCTTCATGCTTGTCTGTTCCTCTGATTCCTCTTTCGATGG
This sequence comes from Acutalibacteraceae bacterium, assembly GCA_045536645.1. Classification (GTDB taxonomy): domain Bacteria; phylum Bacillota; class Clostridia; order Oscillospirales; family Acutalibacteraceae; genus JAISGQ01. Next base: position 1,317 of record JAZSNZ010000198.1, on the reverse strand, counting down.
CATGGAGGATATGCTTCGTCCCCAGCCCGGTCTCTCTGACCTTCAGGTCGGTGATGTTGAGGGTTATCTTGCTCTGTTCTACGATGAGAGCATGGGGCCGATGGATGATTATCTTCTTGATGATATGCTCACCTTTGTCTCTGCAAACTACAGAGGTCTCGGCTTCCGTGCACCCAACGTGTGCGTAAAGTGCGGTGCTCCTGCAAACAAGCGCTCCTTCTACAACAACATGGTTCAGCCCATGTGCGCCGAGTGCTCTGCCGCAGTAAAGGGTTCTTCCCGTCCTGCTCCCGCACCCCGTCCCGAGCCTCAGCGTGATGACAGACTTCGCACATCAACCGTCTACGACGAAAGCCGTGACGATACATACGCAGGCATGGAGCCCACCCGCCGCGGTGCACCTGCTCCCCTGCCTAACTGGGATGCTGCGCCTCCTTATCAGGCAGGCAGTGATGAGGGTACAGCCGGCAAGGGCGTGCTGGGTGCCGTTATCGGTGCGCTTGCAGGTCTTGTTCCTTTTGCAATCTGCGTAGCATTCAATTTCCCGCTCCCCGCACTCTGCGTTGTAAGCGGTATTCTTGCAGTCCTCGGCTACATCGCCTTCGGCGGTGTCAGAGATAAGAAGACAGGCTCACTCTATTCCATCGTAGCTGCTGAGCTTGTTACCGTTGCAGCTGTTCTGGTTGTATTCCTTACCAGCAAGGCAGGCACCACCGAACTTTTAGTCAGCCTTGTCCTCGGTGTACTCGGCTGCTTCCTTGGAATTGCTCTTGCTATCGATTCCCTCAACAATTACGTTCAGAACAACCGCTAACCCCTGATTTCAGAAAAAACGCCCGTTTCAAACGGGCGTTTTGTTATATACCACACAAAACAGGCTTCCCCTCAAGGGGAAGCAGTCGGCGAAGCCGACTGATGAGTTGTTCTGCTGTTGGGAATAATATCATTGAAAAGCCTATTTTTAATACCACAAGGAGTAACTATGTTTGAAAATACAGAAAGTATAACAAAAGCGGTGCTTGCCGCAGTCTTTTTGGGCGAAAAGGGAGAGGAAGAGTCCCTTGAGGAGCTTCGGGAGCTTGCGAAAACCGCAGGTGCCGAGGTTATCGGAGTGTTCACCCAGAACCGCCCTTCAAAGGACACCGCCACCTGCATAGGCTCAGGCAGACTTGAGGAGATAAGGGAATTCTGCCTTCAGAACGAGGCAGACCTTATTATCTTCGACTGCGAGCTGACCCCGAGACAGGTTGCCAACATCGAAAGAGAAACCGATATTCACACCATCGACCGCACAATGCTTATTCTCGATATCTTCGC
>JAZSNZ010000079.1:0-2544 GCA_045536645.1 Acutalibacteraceae bacterium | reverse complement strand
AACGCCCCATGCGGGGTTGGGAAGTGAGACGGTGATAAAGCAGACAAAAGCGGATATTACGAGCAGCTTGTCTGCTATCGGGTCCATGAGAAGTCGGAGGCCAAGCGGTCTTAGGAAGACAAACCAAATGATCAACTCCTTGGCTCACAGAACGACATGGCTACGATCCGACTTAACGCCCCATGCGGGGTTGGGAAGTGAGACGGTGATAAAGCAGACAAAAGCGGATATTACGAGCAGCTTGTCTGCTATCGGGTCCATGAGCTTGCCGAAATCAGTGACAAGTCCTCTTTTTCTTGCTATATTACCGTCAAGGGCATCGGTGATGGATGCTATGCCGAATACAATTCCTGCATAAAGCCAGTGGAAGGGAAATTCAACCAGTACAAGTACTACCACCACGGGTACGAGTATCATACGTAAAAGGGTAAGTTTATTGGGAAGATTCATTTCTGTTCTCCTTATGCCTTATATCATTTCACCGATAAGATCACAGTCCATGCTCTCTGTTATCCTGACTCTGACCATGTCTCCGACTGTCAGCTTCTTACCGCCGGTGGTGAAGAATATCTTTCCGTCGATCTCGGGAGCATCGGCAGCGCTGCGTCCGAAGCAGCATTCTGCAAGGCGGTCAAAGCCCTCGGTGACTACCGTTATCTCCTGACCCTGCATCTTTTCAACCCATTCGTCAACCACTCTCGACTGCTCATTCATGATGATGTCGTAGCGGCGCTGGGCTTCGTTTTCGCTGACTCTGTCGGGGAAGCTGTAGGCAGGGGTGTCCTCCTCAGCAGACCAGATAAAGCAGCCGAGGCGCTCGAATTTTGCGCTTCTGACAAACTCAGCAAGCTCCATGAACTGCTTTCTTGTTTCACCCGGGAAGCCTACCATAACGGTAGTGCGAAGGGTAATGCCGGGTACTTTTTCTCTTATGTGCTTTATAAGTGCAAGGAGAGAAGCTGAATCGCCTGTGCGGTTCATTGCCTTGAGTACATCGGCGTTTGCATGCTGGAGGGGGATATCCATATATTTGCAGATCTTCGGCTGAGATGCCATTACGTCAAGCAACTCGTCCGTTACTCTGTCGGGGTAGCAGTAAAGCAGGCGTATCCACTCAACACCCTCTATCTCGCAGAGCTTGTTGAGAAGCTCGGGCAATGCGGACTTTCCGTAAAGATCTTCGCCGTAACGTGTGGTGTCCTGTGCAACAATCACAAGCTCCTTTATACCGTCACGGGCAAGGCTCTCAGCCTCCTCCACAATGCTTTCAATCGTGCGGCTTCTCATTCGGCCTCTGATAAGCGGAATTGCGCAGTATGTACAGCAGTTGTCGCAGCCGTCGGCGATTTTCAGATATGCATAGTAGGGAAGGTTTGTCAGCACTCTCTTTCCCTCAAGAGGCATTTCCTCCTTCTCGCCGAAAAGGGCTACCTTCTCCCCTGCCAGAACTCGCTCGACAGCCTCGCATATTCTGTCGTTTGCGCCGATTCCCACCACGCCGTCAAGCTCGGGTATCTCTTCCAGTACGTCGTTTCTGTATCTTTCTGCAAGGCAGCCTGTGGCGATGACCTTCTTTATTCTGCCCTCTGCCTTGAGCTTTGATATTTCAAGAATTTCTTCTATGGATTCTGCCTTTGCGCTTTCAATAAAGCCGCAGGTGTTGATTATTGCAACATCGCCCATCGCCGCGTCCTCAACAAGCTTGTAACCTGCCACACGCAGCTTTTCGAGCATTATCTCAGCGTCAACCTGATTTTTCGGACATCCCAGGCTGACCATACCTACCTTGTATTTCAATTGCAGCACTCCTATTTATAACGTGTACTGATTAATTATATCATATTACTTTTGTGATTTAAATAGAAAAGTGTAAATAATTAGGCTCAGCCAAAAGAAAAAGACCGACCATACAGTCGGTCTTTTCGTTACAATCGTTAGTTCTTCTCAAATACGAGAGGAAGCTTGATGCCGAGAGCTTCAAACTGAGCAAATGCATCGTCGTTGCCGTTGTCGATGGTGAGAGTGTCTCCCTCGAGGGTGTAGACAACGTAGTCTTCGCATGTCTCGAGCTCTTCCTCGGTGTCAGCAATGTAAAGCTTGCCGTCGTCGAAGTTGTAGTAGCCTTCTGCATTCTCAATATCAGCAAAGGACTCTGCAAGAACCTCGGGATCAAGTGCGGAAGCCATCTGCTCGTCCAGATACTCAGAGATGCTCATGCCGTACTGAACCTCAAAAGCGGTGTCTGCCTGCTCACGGGTGATGCCCATACCCTCGAACATGTCATACATCCAGTCAACAAGAGAATCCATGAGATCATCGATGTAAAGAGTCATGGAATCGATGGTCTTGTCCTCATCAACATAGAGTACGCAGGATCCGTCCTCTTCGAAATCGAATGCGATGTAAACGTTGAGCTTGGTGTCGGGGAACACAAGATCGTCCATTCCGGCTGTGGCCAGCTCATCCTGGAGCTGCTGATTCATCATCTCAAGTCGGAGGCCAAGCGGTCTTAGGAAGACAAACCAAATGATCAACTCCTTGGCT
>JAZSNZ010000150.1:0-3232 GCA_045536645.1 Acutalibacteraceae bacterium | reverse complement strand
AGGTAGTTATCCCCACCGTATTCAGCGATGTTTATGAAAATTATAATCAGATTCAGCTTTGTCAGGGCTTCGACCTTGCAGAGCATAAGGGCGAGCGTGCAAAGCGCTGGACATACAGGGTGAAAAATTACCCGAATACATCTGATACTGTATACATAAATATACTTGTTCAGGGCGGAAAGGTCATAGGCGGTGATGTGTGTTCAACTGCGCTGGACGGCTTTATGCACGGCTTTTCGGCAGAAGCCAATGCAGATGTCATATCTCAGACGATGAGCGCATGGGCAAATTCGCCTGTTGAGCAGGACAGAATTTTATCGGGTAAAATTCCTGAAAATTCAGATGTACCTCCCGAAAACGACGAATAGCTCAAATGTGACTATATGTGTAAGTCATCCTTCGGATGACCCAAGAAACCCCCGGCGAGGGTTTCTTACACAGGAACAGTCCACAGGACTGTTCCTGTTATCTTCCTGCGCTTTGTGCGGCATAGAGCATTTCGCTTTCTGCGGAAAGCGACTAAAGGGCGTTGCCCTTTAGAACCCCACCAAAGGAACAGAGTTCCTTTGGAAACCATCGAAACAAAGCATTAAGAAAAATTCAAACGGCAGGAAAAACCTGCCGTTTTGTTACATTTGGTTAACGATTTGACAAGAGATATATGTTAGAATTTCAGTGACTTACAGCGTAAGGGGAGAAATAAATGAAACGCAAAAGGCTTATTGCAATATTGGCGGTTTTAGTATTGTTTACAGCCGCTGTTGTCTGGGCAGTATGGGGAAATACTGCTCTTATGGTCAGCGAATTCGAGATAGCGGACGAAAAAATACCCGAGAGCTTTTCGGGCTTTCGCATAGCACAGATATCAGATCTCCATAATGCACAGTTTGGAGATAACAACGAAAAGCTTGTAAAAATGCTGAGAGAGACAGAGCCGGACATAATAGTAATAACAGGCGATCTGGTAGATTCCGCTCATACCGATATCGAAGTTGGAATTTCCTTTGCGCAGCAGGCTTTACAGATTGCACCGACTTATTATGTAACGGGCAATCACGAGGCCAATATCACGGATGATGAGTACAGTGCTCTTAAAAACGGACTTGAAAACGCAGGAATTGATATTCTCAATGACGAGTACGTTATGATAGAAAAAAACGGAGAATTTATAAAGCTTGCAGGAGTGGATGATTATTTCTTTTCGGGAAGCTTCAGATACAATGTAAAAACATTGGCAGAAGACGAAGAAATATACACCGTTCTGCTTTCACACAGACCTGAGTATTTTGAGCTTTACGCAGAATCGGGAGCAGAGCTTGTTTTTTCGGGACATGCCCACGGCGGACAGTTCAGAATACCGTTAATAGGCGGAATAGTTGCACCGGGACAGGGATTTTTTCCGAAATACGATGCAGGAAAATATACACAGAACAGCACGACCATGATAGTCAGCAGAGGACTTGGAAACAGCATTATACCGCTGCGTATCAATAACCGCCCCGAAATAGTGATAGCAGAGCTTAAATGTATATAGAATTTCGTTTGCTTTCTGAATGACGGCGGATATAATATGCATAATAAAGGAAGTGGAATTATGGATCGCATAGACAAGATTATAGCTTCTCAGAGCCTGCTGAGCAGAAAGGAAGTACATCGCCTTATCTGGACAGGCAAGGTTTTTGCAGACGGAAAGCCTGTAAATAAAATAGATCTGAAAATAGACCCCGAAAAAACACGTCTTACAGTGGACGGCATAGAGCTTACCTATAAAAAGTATGTGTATATAATGCTAAATAAGCCAAAGGGGTGTGTTTCGGCAAGTACCGACAGTGAGCAGAGGACAGTCATCGACCTTATTCCTGATGAACTCAGGCGAGCGGGACTTGCACCGGTGGGAAGGCTCGACAAGGACACCACAGGCCTGCTTATAATTACAGATGACGGAGATTTTTCACACAGAGTCACTTCGCCGAGAAAGAAGATTTTCAAAAAGTACATCGCAATGCTTGACGTCAGCCCTTCTGAAGATGAATTGGACGTTCTGAGAAACGGTGTTGTGATAGACGGGGGAGAAGAGTGCCTGCCCTGTCAGGCGAGTCTTGTAAATGATGAAGACCACATCATGGAGATAAGCATCTGCGAAGGGAAATACCATCAGGTAAAGCGAATGGCGGCGGCTATAGGCAAAAAGGTGCTGGCACTTAAAAGAGTGTCTATAGATTCCCTCGTGCTTGACGAAACACTGGAAGAGGGCGAGTGCAGAGAACTTAAACAGGAGGAGATTGATATCTTCCTTAAAAGACAGTGAGAAATCACCATAGATATAGTGTTGAAACGGTGAAAACAACAATACTTTGGTTATGTTCAACAATAATTGGGGAGAAAATTATACCATTGAGCACTTGCTTATGTAAATCGCTTCTGCTATTATATTATACGGCAGAAGCCATGGAAAAGACAAAGATTTGTCTTTCCGAGAAATGATTAGGAGGCAAAAATTATGGCAAGCGTAACCTTGAAAAACATTTACAAGCGTTACTCCGGCGGCGTTGTAGCTGTCAGCGACTTCAATCTTGAGATTCAGGATAAGGAGTTCATCATCCTCGTAGGACCTTCCGGCTGCGGTAAGTCCACCACCCTTCGTATGATCGCAGGTCTCGAAGAGATCTCCGACGGCGAACTCTACATCGGCGACAACCTCGTAAACGATGTAGCACCGAAGGACAGAGACATCGCAATGGTTTTCCAGAACTATGCTCTGTACCCACACAGTCTGTTTTTGACAACATGGCATTCGGTCTTAAGCTCAGAAAGTAACCGAAAGATGAGATCAGACGCCGCGTTAACGAGGCTGCTCAGATCCTTGATATAGCTCACCTCCTCGACAGAAAGCCCAAGGCTCTCTCCGGTGGTCAGCGTCAGCGTGTTGCTCTCGGCCGTGCTATCGTCCGTGAGCCCAAGGTCTTCCTGCTCGACGAGCCTCTGTCCAACCTGGATGCTAAGCTCCGTGCTCAGATGAGGACCGAGCTCGCCAAGCTGCACATGAGACTGGGTACCACTTTCATCTATGTTACCCACGACCAGACCGAAGCTATGACCATGGGCGACAGAATCGTCGTCATGAAGGATGGTATCATCCAGCAGGTCAATACTCCTCAGTTCCTGTATGACAAGCCCCGCAACGCTTTCGTCGAAGTCGGATCGTAGCCATGTCGTTCTGTGAGCCAAGGAG
>JAZSNZ010000111.1:0-10769 GCA_045536645.1 Acutalibacteraceae bacterium | reverse complement strand
AAAAAACAATAAATAAAACCACGCTTCCCGCCTTTTTTAAAGGCCAGTCTTAGTTTTTTATATATACCTTACTCTTCGCAGTTTTACTCTTCGCAGTTTTCTGCCGAAAGCTGTTTGTCTATATACTCAGGCATTGTAAGACCTGACTCCTCGCAGCGGCGGATTATGCCTGTTCTCATGGCAGACTGCTTTTTCTCGCTTCGGATAATCCAGCGTGCAATGAAATATTCAATAGTGCCCAGAACAGCAACGAAGAAGAGGGTATCGTACCATGTGCTGTCGCGGGCGACATCGAATACGGAGAACAGAATTACAATGGCAAAGAGAAGGGGGACGACAACGGTCATTGTGGTCATTGTGGTCTTTTCTTCCTTTTTGAGCTTTTCGATAAAGGTCTCAGCTGTTACCTTGCCCTTCTTTGAAAGTCGCTCAAAGCGGCTTTTCCAGCCATTTAAGCAGATTTTCTCCATATCCTTGTCGTAAAGATTTCTGTAATAGCTGTCCTGCTCGATCTTCTTTCTTGTGTTGCGGAGAGAGCCGTAGTTTTTATATCTCCATGCCGAGCGGACGACAAGGTAAATAACAATATAAATCCCCGAACAGATAATAAAGGGGTGGGTAAGGAGGGTAACGGTCATATCGCCGAAGAAGTGGACGCCCAGTACGATAAGTACAATAAACATGGCAAGGATCATGAAATACCAGCCTGTGAAGTGGGAGCTTTTCCTGTTCTTAAGCAGAATGGGAGCAAGTACGCCGCTGCAGATAAGATACATCAGTATTCCTGTGACAATGCCGATGCCGTAGCCCGAAACATCGCTTTTTATGTGGAAGAAATTTTTAATTGTGCCATCGGCAGCTATTGCCTCGATGCTTTCAATTACGAATATGAACCATGCCCAGCGGTAAAGAACAACGGGGATATTTCTGAGCCTGTCGGCGAAGGTGTAGTCGCCGAAAAAGTTCTTTATAAATTTGTTCTGATTTTTGCCAACCAGCTTTTCCACAGGCTTTCCGTCGGTCTGAGCGGTGAGCAGGAGGTCGTAAAGCTCAAGCATTTTTTCTTCTGCTGTGTCATCGGCTATGTTTTTAAGTGTGGAATAAAGCTGAGCCTTTGCAAATACATGGCGGTATTCGCCATTAAGCTGTGTTTCCATTACATTGAAATCCATTTTCCTATACTTCCTTTCTTAATGGCTCCCTCTGATGAGGGAGCTGTCAGCGAAGCTGACTGAGGGAGAGAAAAATCCCTGATATGCAGTATGCAAACCACATCTATTCCCCAAACAATATCCTCATTGCGGTTTTTGTGACCTTCTCGTAGCTTTCCTTGAAGGCTTCGAGATAGGCTTTGCCCTCATCGGTGATGGAATAGTACTTGCGTATCGGCCCTAAGGGGGACTTTGCCTTACGGCAGGAGATAAAGCCGTTTTTGTCAAGGCGTGTGATTATCGGGTAAATAGTACCTTCGCCCAAGTCCTCAAACCCTGCCTCGTCAAGCCTGCTGAGTATCTCATAGCCGTAGGTCTCTCCCTGCGCGATTATCCCCAGTATGCACCCTTCCAGAACACCTTTGAGCAGTTGCGTATCTTCCATATCGCCGCTCCTTTCGGGCTACTTTGTATTCACAAGTAGCTTGGCTGTAATATACCACACCTACTTTGCATTGTCAAGTAGGTGTGCTGATTTTTTGAGGTCACATTTTCGCGTCCAAAAGTCAAATTTAAATTAATTTTGTCAAATAGACTTGACACGAAGTAAAGAGTGTGTTACTATACACTCGAAAGGAGGGAGCGTATGAGTAAGAACATAGCGCTCAAGGTCGCCAGAGCAGAAAAGGACATAACTCAGAAAGCGCTGGCGGATATGGTGGGAGTCTCACGACAGACAATAAACGCCATAGAAAAAGGGGAGTACAATCCCTCGATAAGGCTCTGCAGAAAGATATGCAGGGCGATGGGAAAATCACTTGATGAATTATTCTGGGAGGAAGATGAAAATGAAGAAGACGAAGAAAACTAAGGTTATTGACGAAAGACAGGAAAAGAAGCTTCTGGAAATAGGCAGCAGCGGCTTCTGGATCGCATACTGGATACTGCTCGCGTTTATGCTCGTGCAGATGGCGATAGAAAGCATAAACATGAATATATACATTCCGTCCTTTGCTGGTGAGTGGCTTGTGTTTATGATAATGTGCGTTTACATGGGATGCAGATGTGCAAAGAACAACATATGGGAAACCAAAAGAGAACCCAGTGCAAAGGCGAATCTGGTATACAGCCTTATTGCAGGTGCTGTGATGGGTGTTATGTGGTTTATTGTACCCTATGCAAAAACGGGAAGACTTGTAGGCTCTATTGCATCAGGTGTGTTTCTTGCTGCTGTGGTATTCGGTCTGTGCATGGCTGCCCTGAGTATTTCCGCCGCATCCTACAGAAGAAAGAAAAAGAAGCTTGAGGAAGCTGAAGAGGAATAAACAAAAAGGCTGTGCCAATGGCACAGCCTTTTATTGTAAATCTAATCTTCTGATATCTCACAGCGCTCAATGGCAAAATCGAGGAACATACCGATAAGCTCATTGCGGCTGCGTCCTGTTTTCACAGCAATTTCATCAAGGGCACTGACAGTGTCATCCTTTATGCGAATAGAAAAGGTCTTGTAGCCGTCTTCGCCCTTGGGGTGCTTGGCGGTTACTATTATTTTATCATCGTTCATGCCCTCACCTCCATATAAACATATTTTATGTTTACAAACGCACAAAATATATGTTATAATTTATAACATAAAAATTCGGAGGTAAAAAATGAGCGAAGCTATGTGGAATGAGCTGACGGAGATATGTATGCTTGCTGTAATGAATAACAGCCCCGTCAGAGGCGATGAACTGATACTGGCACTTGATAATTACATAGGATTAGAGAACATAATAAATGATACCTGCTTTTGCGATATAAGGGAAAAGGGATATTGCCGCATTGGATATGAGTTGAGAAATGGCGAAATGCGCAGAGTTTATTGCATAACTCAGAAGGGAATGGAAAGGCTTAACAGCTTTGTCTCAATACTTGAGGCGGCGGAAAAGATAAAAACACTGCTGTAATTTACAGCAGTGTTTTTTATGATTTCTACATGATATATCTGCATTGTTTTGACAAAGGCACATTATATGGTGTATAATTATTGCGTATATCTGAAAGGAATGAAGATAGTGGCAAATAAACACTTCATGAATGAGTCCGTCAGCGAATATGAGAACCGAATGGTGTTCTTCCGAATGATTCTGGTGGGCGGACTGGTTCTTCTTATAATCACCATGTTTGCGGCGACCTTTGATAACTGCACGGCCTGCAAAGAGGAAGAGGCTGTAACTGCGGTTGCAGAGAAGTTGACAGGGGTTGAAACCTATCCTTGTATAATAGAAGGACCCCTTGATGCAGACTGGTCCCCAAGTGACCTTATGCGGCTTATCGGCGCACCCAACGGCGATAATGTTCTTCTTCGCCGCGAGGCGGCAGAGGCCTATCTTGAAATGCACAATGCAATGGTAGCTGAGGGCATGAGCGTCATACCTGTTGAGGGATACCGCAGTGCGGCATCGCAGACAGATATGTACAATGCAGAGATTTATAAGCTCATGGGTCAGGGAAGCAGTCACGATGACGCAGCGACCCAGCTTCGCAAGGAGCTGAAAAACGGCGGACTGAGCGAGCATCAGCTGGGTCTGACGGTGGACGTCACCACTCAGTCAGGCGTGCTTCAGGAGGATTTTGCATCTCTCGTGCAGGGGCGCTGGCTGGTCAGAAACGCCCATAAATACGGCTTTATCTTCCGCTATCCCGACACAAAGGAAAGCGTGACGGGCATGAACGCACGCCCATGGGAGCTTCGCTACGTAGGCAGGGATACGGCAGAATTTATGGCAAAATACTCCCTCTGTCTTGAGGAATACATAGAAATCTGCAAAAAAGACTGCCCCGAATCCGTAATGGAGGGGATAGAATGAGCTTTAATGAAAAGCTGAGAGAACGCCTTCTGTATGAAGGTCTGTGTGAGGTTGGCTTTTCAAGGCCCCCTTGTATTCCAGAAGAGCTTACTGCATACCCTTATGCCGTGACACTCATGTACAGGCTGTCGGATGCTGTACTGTCCGATATAGCAGAAGCACCCACATATGCCTATTTTCAGCATTACCGTGCGGTCAATGCTTTGCTCGACCGCTGTGCGTTGCTCTGCGGTGAGATGATACGCAGGGAAAGGTACAGTTATTTCCCCATTGCCGCATCCCAGAGCGTCCATGACAAGGAGGACGTTTATACAGGCATTTATCAGCACAAGACCGCGGCAGTGGCGGCAGGCCTTGGCTGGATAGGCAGAAGTGCCTTGTTTGTCAGCAGTGAGCACGGCCCGAGAGTCCGCCTTGCAACGGTGCTTACTAATATGCCGCTGGTCGATGAAAACCCGACCCCTGCCGAAAACGGCTGTGAAAACTGCGGACTGTGTGCGGAGGCCTGCCCTGCGGGGGCGATAAAGGGCGGAATTTACATAAGCGGCAGTGAAAGGGATACTGTATTTGATGCAAAGAAATGCTCGGAACACATGAAGAACGCCTACAAGCACATCGGCAGAGGCGCCGTGTGCGGAAGGTGCATATATGTCTGCCCACACGGGAAGAAAGGGTGAAAAGAATGAAAACTCTTATCGAGCTTTACGACGAAGAGACAATATTCAATCTGCTGACCGCCTGTGCCGCAAAGCCTGAAACAGTTGTCATGCTGGGCGGCGAGCGGCTTTCGGACGATACTCTCAGGCGCAGAATGAAAAGCTTTCTTGCATCCCGAAATGTGGACACAAAAATAGAATACAAAATCTGCGATACAGGGGACTGCACTGCTATAATCGAAGCACTGGCAGAGATAACCGAAGAATATGCAGACTGCGTTATCGATGTATCAGGAGGCAGTGACTTGGCTCTGCTTGCCTGCGGAATGTTTGCGGAAAGCTGTGATGTACCTCTCATGCGCCTTGACGAAGAGAGGGAGTGCTTTGCAGATGTCCGAAGCTGTCCCGAGGCAGAAAAGCTTCAGATTCCTGTTTTCACCATAGAAGATATGGTGGCAATGACAGGTGCAGGGGTTATCCGCCACGGCAGGATATCCGCAAAGGACATAGACGAAGAGCTTCATAAGGACACCTTCGCCCTGTGGGAGATATTCACAAGATACCGTTCCTCATGGCACAAGACGACCCAGTTTTTCCACTCTGCAAGAGAGGTGATGGGGGATAACCTGTCGGTTGATACCAAAAACCCCCTGCCTATAGATAAAAATTACTGCCCTCCTGCGCTTCTGAGAATGCTTGCGGAGAGGGGACTTATAACCGATTATGAAAGCACAAGGGAAAATGTGCGATTCAAGTATAAGAGTCCGACCATGCGGGCCATTTTAAGAGACAAAGGCTCGGTGCTGGAGCTTATGACCTACTGCAGAATGTACGACTCAGGCCTCTTTGACGACGTGGACATAAGCGTGGTCATCGACTGGGACGGCAGGGGAGAATCCTCCACCACAAACGAGATAGATGTAATGGCAGTAAAGGGGCTTACCACCTATTTTATTTCCTGCAAGAGTGCGAGAGCTGACAATTTAAGCAGTGAATATCTTTATGAAATAGACACCATGGCACACCGCCTTGTGGGGAAATTCGCCCAGCCTGCCCTGGTCACAGCGGTAAGCAATATCCGCAATACCGCTCAGCCCATGTGGGAGCGCGCTCATGATATGAGGGTCATCATTGCCGACCAGAGCTATCTGGAAAACGGAAAGTTAGGCGAGCTGATAGCAAACTACAAGCGCAAGCCGCCGAGGAAGTAGAAAATTGTTCAGCCGCCGGAGGCTCTGTCAGGAGCGTTCGGCGGTGTTCTTTGATTTGTCACAGAAGCTTTACAAAAATTAACAGTTGCTTATCTGTCAATTAATATTACTGCGCTATTCTTATGGCAAAAGGGGCGATAAGATGAAAAAGCACAGAAGATCACTTGTAATATTGATAATACTGGGAGTGCTTCTGACACAGTTAGGCTGTATAACAGCCTGCGACAGATGTTCGGCAGCAGGCAGAGACTACGGAGTGTATGAGCTTGACAAAGAGGTGGATACACTGATCGTTATTCCGTTTTCATACGACACTCCTGATGAGACAAAATGTATGCTGGTCAAAAGCAAACCTGTAATCAACTCGTGGAAGGGCGCTCACCTGTGGACAGACTCAGAGGCTATATGCTGTGATGAATATACCACCCATGAAATAAATGCCTATAACGACCATGAAAGAGTATACTCAATGTCTTACAGCAGTTGGTACAATGGATATAACAATCCACTGTTTCAGATAAGTCAGGGCGGTCTTGTAACAGCCATGAGCTTTTCGGGACGATGGATGTATAAAGTGGGTGCGCCGGTGGGAACAGAGCTATCCGATCTGCAGGAGAAGCTCGAAAAGAACGAAAAATGGTATGTGGTGGATGATCCCCATTCATCAGATGAAGAGGCGTATATAAGAGTGTCCCATAAAGTGGAGACAGACAGCGATGACGAAAACGCCAACGACAATCTGAAAAGGTACATGCTGGGGGAATTTTCCTCGGACGATTATTTCCTGCCATTCAAGGAGATGGCAGATGAAATGGACATTCCCTACACCGATGCATTTGTTGACGGAAGAAGAGAGATACCCAACGCGAAAATACACAAATTCATAAGAACCCTCGAAATGCCCCTGTCAAGGACACTTACGAAAAAGGAAGTCAATGAAATAGCAAAAAAGTGCGAAGAGCTTTATCCCGACGGCAGCCTGACCTTTGAAACGAACTGCCTTGACGGAATGAAATTTCTTGTGGTGACAAAGAAAAGACTTTCAGCAGAAGGAAGGGAGATTCTTTCCGAAAAGTATGGCATAATATTCGCCGTGGACAGTGAACCGACAGAGAAAAACGGGTAATCTGAAAATATCTACCTTTGATGGGTGTAAACAGACCTGTTTTTCATTTATAATGGATTGAGAAGGGAATGGGTGCTGTGGATAAAAGAAAGATAGGAGGATTTATCGCCCGACAGCGCAAAGCGATAAATCTCACGCAGGAAGAGCTTGCGGAAAGGCTGGGAGTAACAAATAAATCTGTATCAAAGTGGGAGAATGGAGTGTGCCTTCCGGATGCATCATCATATCAGATGCTGTGCGAAATACTGGGCATATCAATAAATGAACTGTTTGCAGGCGAAAAACTGATCGAAGTGGATAGAAATCAAGCAAATGAACATCTGATAGACCTGCTGGCAGACAGGATATATGATGCCGATTGCGGTATTGGTTTTGATGAATTCCGCAATTATTTGGTCGGAATATCGGAGACAGCGGTTTTACTGTCTGGATTCGAATCAAAGAGCGAAGCGGTGGAATATATGATGAGAGAAACCGACCTGTCATACGAGGAATGCTCCGATGCATTTGATTTTTATATTGGTCTTAACAAAAGACGAGCTTGATATTATTTCGGCCTTCCCTTTGAGGGGAAGGTGGCACGGCAAAGCCGTAACGGATAAAGTAAAAGGTCAGGAGTTTTCTCCTGACCTTTTCTCTTTACAGCTCCAAACAATTAAGCTATAATCTATCTGATAATATCAAAACACACGCATAGAAAAGAAGTGATAACACCAGATGAAATACCGCATAGATATTAAATCAAAAAAGCCTGCCTATCTCCAGCTTTACGAACAGCTGAAAGCGGATATAGTCAGCGGAGTGCTGCCAACAGGCACAAGACTTCCCTCAAAGCGGCTTCTGGCAGAGGAATCGGAGGTCAGCGTCATAACAGTACAGCACACCTACACTATTCTCTGTGACGAAGGCTATGTGGAGGCCCGGCAGAGAAAAGGGTACTTTGTAATTTACAAAAGGGACGATTTCCTCACAGGGGCAGAAATTCTCCCAGCCTCGCCGGCACACTCAAAGAACACCCACCACCCCCATAACGACTTCCCCTTTTCCGTGCTTGCAAAGACTATGCGCCGTGTACTGCTTGATTATAACGAGAGCATACTGATAAAATCCCCCAACCACGGCTGTATGGAGCTCAGAGGTGCAATATGCTCATACCTTGCCCGAAGCTGCGGCATAATCTGCCGCTCAGAGCAGATTATAATCGGCTCAGGAGCGGAATATCTCTACAGCCTTATCGTTCAGCTTCTGGGCACCGAGCGGATAATTGCCCTTGAAGGCCCGTCCTATGAAAAGATACGCAGAGTCTATGCGGCAAACGGAGCAAAATGCGATATGCTCAGGCTCGGCCACGACGGCATACGAAGCTCGGAGCTTGAAAGAACGAAAGCGACAGTACTCCACGTCACCCCCTTTTGCAGCTACCCCAGCGGTATAACCGCAAGCGCTTCGAAGAGGTACGAATATCTTCGCTGGGCGGAAAAAAGGAACGGCTATATTATAGAGGACAACTACGAATCGGAGCTTACCGTCTCGACAAAAAACGATGATACAGTGTTTTCACTGTCGGAAAAAGGCTCGGTCATATATATGAACACCTTTTCAAAGACCATAGCACCCTCCATGCGAGCTGGCTACATGGTTCTGCCCGAAAGTCTGCTGTCTGATTTTGAAAGCAAGCTGGGTTTTTACTCCTGCACAGTGCCGGTCTTTGAGCAGTATGTTTTAGCCGAGCTTCTGGGTTCCGGCGACTTCGAGCGGCACATAAACCGAATACGCAGAGAACGCCGCAAAAGAAGCTGAGCTGGTTATATAAAATCATCTTGTTCTGGTTATTTTCCTAATACCAATAAAAGATTATACTAAGGTCATCAAAAAACGAGGTGAAACACTATGACTTACAAGAAGATACTTACCATACAGGATATTTCCTGTGTCGGACAGTGCTCACTGACCGTTGCACTGCCCATTCTTTCCGCCTGCGGTCTTGAGACCTGCATACTTCCCTCCGCAGTGCTCTCCACCCATACAGCAGGCTTTTCGGGCTACACCTTCCGCGACCTTACCGATGATATGCCCGCTATAAAAGACCACTGGGTAAAGGAAGGCATAAAGTTTGAGGCTATCTACACAGGCTACCTCGGCAGCACAAAGCAGATAGACTATGTTGCAGACATTTTCGAAGCAACCGCTTCTGAAAACTGCGTAAAGGTTGTTGACCCTGCAATGGCAGACAACGGAAAGCTCTATCCGGGCTTTGACGAAGCATTTGTAGAGGCAATGAAGGGTCTCTGCGGCAAGGCAGACTACGTTGTTCCCAACATCACCGAGGCCTGCTTCCTCACCGATATGGAATTTAAGACCGAGTACGACCGCGCTTACATAGATGAGCTTATCGCAAAGCTCAGTGCCCTCGGCTGCGGCAATGTGATACTCACAGGCGTTTCCTACGAAAAGGGCAGAACGGGCGTAGTCGTCTTTGAAAAGGGCGAATATAAATACTACGAGCACGAAATGCTCTCAAACAGCTGCCACGGCACAGGCGATATCTACGCCTCCGCCTTCACAGGCGCTCTTGTCAGAGGAAAGAGTGCATATGAGGCAGCAAAGACAGCCGCAGACTACACCATCGAGTGCATAAAGGAAACAGCAAAGGAAGAAAACCACTGGTACGGCGCTGCCTTTGAGCCTGTACTTTACAAGCTTATTGAGGCTTTGAGGTAGTTTTGCACTCATTTCTTGACTTTTCTGCCGGATATGCTATTATAGAAGCAATTATTTGACACGAAAGGGCTTTTTATAATGAGAAAGTTTAAGTCAGTTATCGCACTGCTCCTTGCAGTATCCATGATGCTCTGCTTTGCCGCCTGCGGCAAGGACGTGCCCGATGAAGAAAAAATAAAGGGCAAATGGACCACAGAGCTTGATTTCACAGGCTATATGAACAGCATTCACTCCGAGAGCGACCTTAATGAGAGCGTCATTCCCGATACCGAAATGAATGCATACATGGTTTTCGAATTTGAAGAGCAGAGATGCTCCATGTATTTTGACAGAGAGAAGACTCTTGAGTCAATAAATGCTTACCTCGATGATTTCAAGGGCAAGCTTATAGATTACCTTTACAAGCAATATGAAAGCACAGGCCTTTCCAAGGAAGAAATCGACTCTCAGTTCAAGGGCATATATGATGTGACCATTGAGGAATTTGCAGATATGATAATCTGGAGCACAATGGACGCAGAGGCCATTGCTGATTCCATCGCTGAAGAGGGAACTGCAGTGGGTTACTATAAGCTGGAAGAGGGAAAGATATACATTGCCGACAGCCTGCTGACTATGGACAAGGCACAGTATTACAGTTACTCCTTCAATGGCGACAAGCTCCTTATCGAGGGTGCAGGCAGCGAAACCTTCTTCTCAAGCTTTGAGGAAATCGGAATAGAATTCCCCTTCGTTTTTGAGAAAAAATAACAGCAAAGTGCTGATGCCGCAAGGCATCGGCACTTTTTTCTTGACATTTCTTCGTAATATGATACTATAGATTTATCTTATGAAAAGAAAGGGATAGTTACAATGAAAATGTTCAGATCAATTCTCGCAATTCTCCTCGCAGCAGCAATGCTCCTCTGCTTTGCAGGCTGCTCTGCAAAGGAAATTCTCCCCGGCGCAGAGCCCGTTGTTGAGACCGACAATGACAAGGCAGTAGGCACATGGATCTGCGGAATGGACATCACTGAGATGATGAATCAGCAGCTCCAGGATGAGCTGGCCAC
>JAZSNZ010000125.1:0-1720 GCA_045536645.1 Acutalibacteraceae bacterium | reverse complement strand
GCTTTTGAAAATTCCACGCCCAGTGCTTCGCCCTCGGGAAACAGCTCCGACAGGGGAACGAGCACAAAGGCGCGCTCTTTCATTCTCGGGTGAGGAACGGTCAGTTCTTCTTCGCTTGATGAATACCCCTCGTACAGAAGCAGATCGATATCGAGAGTGCGTGCGGTCTTGAAGCCCCGTCTCACTCTGCCCTTTGCAGCTTCTATTCCGAGGCAGGCACCGAGCAACGCCTTCGGGGAAAGCTCCGTTTCAAGCACTGCGGCGCAGTTTATGTATTCGGGCTGAGCATCCGGTACCTCCACAGGCTCGGTCTCATAAAAGGAAGAGACTGATACAAGCTGTGTCCTGCAGAGAGCACCGAGGCAGTCGAGGGCTTCTTTCAGCGTTTCCTCTCTGTTTCCAAGGTTTGCACCCAGCGATACTACCGCTTTCATCTCTCTCGCCTCAATTCAACTGCCGCGTAGGCAATTTTCTGCTTTACAGGGGCTTCTGGCTTTTTGAGCACCACCGTCACCGCCTGCACAGGGGGATAGCCCTCCAAAATACCGTCGCACACTCTCTGGGCGGCGTGCTCGATAAGGTCGCACTTTTTCGAAAGCATGATTTCTTCCGCCGTGTCGCAGACCTCGGCATAGCTGACGGTGTTGTCAAGGCAGTCTGTCATGCAGGCCTTAAACACATCAAGCTCCAATGTAATATCCAACACAAAGGGCTGTCCCTTTTCCTTTTCTTCGGGAAACACTCCATGATAGGCGTATATCTCAAGCCCTTTTATATAAATCTTTTCCATTATATCAACCTCTGTTTTTAAGGAAGGCATCTGCCATTCTTGCCGCCTGCACTGCCGCAGGGATATTATGGGCTCTGACGATGTTCGCACCCTTCATGCAGGCAACAGTATGTGCCGCCACCGTTGCAGGATCGCGCTCCTCAGGGCTTGTAACTCCCGTTTCAGTGCCAAGCACACGCTTTCTCGAAGCGGCTATGAGCATGGGAGAATCCGCCATGCACAACTTATCAAAATCTGCCATGGCATCAAGATTCTGCTCGTTTGATTTGCCGAAGCCGATGCCGGGGTCAAAGCACATACGTGCCGTTTCAACGCCCTCAGCCTTCAGCTCTGCCATTCGCTTTATAAAGAAATCCTTTATCTGCAGAGCGGTTGAAAGCCCTGCCATGGGTTCGGTGTGGTGAGTTATGACGCACCCTGCCTTTGAAAGGGCGGCGGTCTGGCGCATAAGCTGCTCGTCAAAGCCGTTTACGTCGTTTATTATGCAGGCGCCTGCCATAATGGCACGGGCGGCAACCTCGGGATAGAATGTATCTATTGAAACAGGTTGCTTAAGCTCTGAGCAGAGTGTGCTGATTATGGGCTTTAATCTCGACCACTCTCCCTGGGGAGTTACTCTCGTATAGCCCGGGCGTGTGCTCTGGCCTCCTATATCTATAATATCCGCGCCCTGTTCCGCCATCTCCTTTGCTCTTCTGAGAGCTTCTTCGGGGGTAAAATAATTGCCGCCGTCGGAAAAGGAGTCGGGTGTTACGTTGAGAATGCCCATTACAAGCACTCGGTCAATTTTTATCTGCCTGTCGTGTGCAAGCTGCCAGATCATCGGCGTCCCCCCATAATAAGATCGATGGCTTCACTTCTTGTTCTCGCGTCACTTCTCATAAGTCCTCTCAGTGCGCTGGTCTGAGTCTGACTGCCTGCGGCTCTTGC
>JAZSNZ010000261.1:0-4058 GCA_045536645.1 Acutalibacteraceae bacterium | reverse complement strand
GCTGCGATGAGATAGATCTGCTCCTTTTCTTCCGTGATCCGCTCACAGCTAAGCCCCACGAGCCCAACGACATGGATATGATCCGTCTTTGAGATATGCACAATATCCCTGTAGCAACCAATATTGCAACAGGCGAAGTTCTCATCCACGGACTTGAGCGCGGCGACCTTGACTGGCGCAGTGTTGCAAAGACAGGCTATTGATCTACGGCGAAGCCTTAAAACCGCAGTTTGAATTTACTGCGGTTTTTTTATTGACATTTTTGCGTTTAAATACTATCCTTTTTATAGTATGAAAACAAGGAGCTGTGCGGTATGACGCGCGATATTGATACCTACCCGTTTGGAGCGGGCATATAATAAAGTTTGAATAAAAACTTTTCAAAGTTTTTTGGGTCAAGGGCAAAGCCCTTGCCGGGAGTTTGATGGGGCGATGCGATCCGCAGGTCGCTCCCTCAACTTATAATAATTAATAATCAAAAGGAGATAATATAAATGGCAGAAACCATACAGGGACTTAAAAGAACAAAATACTGCGGCGAATACCGCAGTGCAGATATAGGCAAGGTCGTCACAAGCTATGGCTGGGTGCAGAAGCAGAGAGACAAGGGTTCTCTCATCTTCATCGACCTGCGCGACAGAACAGGCGTTGTTCAGCTTGTGTTTGATGAAAATACCGACAGAGAGGTTTTCGAAAAGGCCTCTTCCTGCCGCAGTGAGTATGTTCTCGCGGCTGTTGGTGAAGTCCGTGAGCGTTCCAGCAAGAATCCCGAGATTCCCACAGGCGATATCGAGATATTCGTCACCGAGCTTCGCATACTCAACAAGGCTCAGACACCTCCCTTTGAGATCGTTGACGGCTGCAAGACTGCAGAGGAGATAAGACTTAAGAACCGTTACCTCGACCTTCGCAGGCCTGAGCTTCGCGACAAGATAATTCTCCGTCACCACCTGATGCAGGAAACAAGAGCATATATGTCCAAAAACGGCTTCCTTGAGTTTGAGACTCCTATGATGATAAAGTCCACTCCCGAGGGTGCCCGAGACTACATCGTCCCCAGCCGTGTGCATAAGGGCAGCTTCTACGCACTTCCCCAGTCTCCCCAGATGTACAAGCAGCTTCTCATGGTTGCAGGTATGGACAGATACTTCCAGTTAGCCAGATGTTTCCGCGACGAAGACCTGCGCGCTGACAGACAGCCCGAATTTACCCAGCTTGATATGGAAATGAGCTTTGTCGAAGTGGACGACGTTCTCAAGATCGGCGAAGGCTACATCAAGCACATATATAAGAAGGTTCTCGGACAGAATATAAAGACTCCCTTTGTCCGCATGACTTATGCCGAGGCAATGGATCGCTTCGGCTCCGACAAGCCCGATACCCGTTTCGGCATGGAGATACAGAATCTTACCGAGCTTGTCTCTGACGTTGATTTTGTTGTTTTCAAGGGCGCTATCGAAAACGGCGGCTCTGTCAGAGCTATCGTTGCAAAGAAGGCAAGCGACACCTACACAAGAAAAGAAATCGACCGCACAGTCGAATATGTAAAGGGCATCGGCGCAAAGGGTCTTGCCTATATCCGCTGGGCTGATGAGGCTCCCAACTGCTCCTTTGCAAAATTCCTGCCCGAGGGCAAGCTCGACGAGATTATCGGCAGACTGGGCATGGAAAAGGGCGACGTTGCGTTCTTCGTAGCTGACAAGGACAGAGTGGTTCTTCCCACCCTCGGCGCACTGCGTCTTGAGGTTGGCAAGAAGCTCGATATAATCCCTTATGAGCAGAACAACTTCCTGTGGATAGTTGAGTTCCCCTTCTTCGAGTACAACGACGAGACAGGCGGCTGGGACGCAATGCACCACCCCTTCACTTCTCCTCTCGATGAGTGCATTCCCTATCTCTTTACTGATCCCGGCAAGGTCAGAGCAAAGGCATACGACCTTGTTCTCAACGGTATCGAGCTGTGCAGCGGCTCTATCCGTATCACCGACCCCGAGCTTCAGGGCAAGATGTTCGAGGCCCTCGGCATGGACGACGAGAGTGTTGAGCGCAAGTTCGGCTTCCTTATCGAGGCCTTCAAGTACGGCGCACCCCCTCACGGCGGTCTGGGACTTGGTATCGACAGACTGTGCATGCTCATGACAGGCGCGACCTCACTGCGTGATGTCATTGCATTCCCGAAGATCAAGGACGCATCCGAGCCTATGACTCAGGCTCCGGGCGAGGTCGTCGAAGCACAGCTCCGTGAGCTTGGCATTGCTATTGTAAAGGAATAAAATATAAGTCCGCACACGATTTCGTGTCCGAACTTGAGCTTGTTGAAAAAACTACACACTTGGCTCCCCTTGTCAGGGGAGCTGTCACGAAGTGACTGAGGGGTAGTACAAAAGCTCCTTAAAATCTGTTCTCAGCCCTTGAGCATTTTTGTCTCAACCGGTGCGTGGTCGTTGATGTTTATTGCGTCCTTGGGGACTTTCTTTACGATAACGTGAGAATAAATCGCAGAAATAAGATTCTGCACGCCGTCAAGGAGCAGTGCTATGCCGAGGGCTATCCACAGTGCATTGCCCTGCAGAGTGCGGTAGAAAACAAGTCCGCAGCCGAGGGAGATGCAAATCAGGGAGACCACCAGCACAAGCCACCATGAGGGAATGGCGGCACGCTTTGCGTTGATGGCAGTCTGGAGTTTCAGAAGTCCGTCTATAACAAGGAAAACGCCGATAATAAAGGCTATGAATGAAAGAATGGCATTGTGCATTATAATGATGGTCAGACCGCCGAGAATAAAGACTGCGCCGATTATCACATCAACAGTAACGTTCTTTTCGCCCTTGTTCTTTGTAAAGTAGGAAATCACCCTGAATGCACCGTAGGCGATAAGAGCGCCGCCGAAAATAAAGGACAGCAGATTTCCCGTTGCGGAAGGGTCGATTATCAGCATCAGGCCTATAACGATAAAAACGATGGAAGCAAGCACATACACCCACTTCGAGCGGCTGAGGCGCTCGATATTTATCTTGCTTTTTTTCTTGTTCATTCTGTAATACCTCCGCGTGTATTTTACATTATTTTACAATAAATCTTATTTCAATGCAATAAGTATCATACACAGACAGGTATATTGTATGACAGATAAATGGGAGAAAACAAAATAAAAACATTTTCCTTGACAAATAAAACCTGCTGTGTTAATATACTATCGCTGTCCGAAGACAGCAGGTGACACGATACAAGCACCGTAATGGTGTGTCCTAACGGCGTAATGCCGCCTGCCGAGGTGATGCGTTTATCATAGCAGAACGGTGTAATAATGCCGTTATGCAGTCAGATAATTTGCGCCCTGTCTTCGTTTGAAGGCAGGGCTTTTATATTTTGCCATTCAGACAGCACCCACAAATCTATCGGAGGTGAAATCTGAAATGCCGAGTAATGCAATTCTCGAACAGAAGAAAGCATACGTTGCTGAGCTTGCTGAGAAGCTGAAGAACTCCACCGCTGGTGTTATCGTTTCTTATCAGGGCATCAATGTTGCTGACGACACCAAGCTTCGTAAGGAGCTTCGTGAGGCAGGCGTTGAGTACCGTGTTGTCAAGAACACTCTCCTCAAGCGTGCTGCTGAGATCGCTGAGATCCCCGGCCTTGACGATGTTCTCGAGGGTACCACCGCTGTTGCAATGAGCAGCGAGTACACCGATGCAGCAAGAATCCTTTGCGGTTATGCTGAAAAGAACAAGAAGTTCGTCATCAAGAAGGGCTACATGGATGCTAAGGCAATTTCCGTTGAAGAAGTCAACGTTCTTGCTAAGCTCCCCAGCAGAGATCAGCTTCTTGCTACCATCGCAGGTACCTGCAACAGCATCATCGCTTCTGTTGCCCGTGCCGTACAGGCTGTTGCCGACGCTAAGGGCGGCGCACCTGCTGAAGCTGAAGCACCCGCTGAGGCTTAATCATTTTAAATTTAAACATAACTTATTATGGAGGTAAACTATAATGTCTGAAAAGATTACTGCAATTATCGATTCTATCGCAGAGATGACTGTTATCGAGCTTTCCGAGCTTGT
>JAZSNZ010000049.1:0-2696 GCA_045536645.1 Acutalibacteraceae bacterium | reverse complement strand
TTAGTTTTAAATATTCGTGTTTCTTTACGAGTACGTGTGCAATTCTTCGAATAGCACAAACTCAACAAGAAATTACGGGTACTTCTTACTTCGTTGTTTAATTTTCAAGGAACATTCTGCGGTCGCTTCGGAGAAATCTGTTCTCTCGCGACAGCTTCATTACTATATCACAGGGGATTTTAAAAGTCAAGCATTATTTTTTATTTTTTTCAAAAAATTATACATTGGGTTGTAATTACCATATTCTCTGTTATAATAGCCTCATGAAGTTAGTGAAAATGTCTTTCGCTCTCTTCGCTCTCATTATACATTATAAATAAAGGAAAATATCTATGCCAATCATGATTCCCAACTCACTGCCTGCAAGAAAGATTCTCGAAAGCGAAAATGTATTTGTTATGACCGAGGAACGTGCAGGCTGCCAAGACATACGTCCTCTTAAGATTGCCATTGTCAATCTTATGCCTACTAAGATAGAAACGGAAACTCAGCTTCTCCGTCTGCTGGGCAACTCTCCTCTCCAGATAGAGGTAGAGCTTATTCAGACTGCCACCCATGCCAGCAAAAACACATCCCGGACACATCTTGCGACCTTCTATAAAACTCTTGACGATATACGGGACCAGAAGTTTGACGGCATGATAATCACAGGCGCTCCCGTTGAAACCATGCAATTTGAGGAAGTTGACTACTGGGAAGAGCTGACTCAAATAATGGACTGGGCAAGAGAAAACGTGTATTCCACATTATACATATGCTGGGGTGCTCAGGCAGGACTTTATTACCACTTCGGCATAAAGAAGCGTGCCCTTGACAAGAAGCTCAGTGGTGTATACCGCCACGATGTGCTCGAACCTCTGCACCCTCTGATGAGAGGTTTTGACGACCGCTTCTTCTCTCCCCACTCCCGCTATACCTATGTAAGAGATACCGATATCGATGCTGTACCCGAGCTTGTAACACTGGCAAAGAGCAAGCGTGCAGGTGTTGCCATAGTCGCTCACAAGAACGGCAGAATGTTCTTCTGCACAGGTCACCTTGAGTATGACCGCATGACATTGGCAAATGAGTACTTCCGCGATGTCAATAAGGGCATTGAGCCGCAGATACCTTATAATTACTTTCCCGACGACGACCCCGAGCAGACACCTTTCCAGAACTGGCGCTCCTATGCTCACATGTTCTTTGCAAACTGGCTGAACTATTACGTATATCAGCAGACTCCCTATGATCTCAATGATCTTATCGGAAGAAAGGACGAGGAATAGGATACTTTATATTTTTCTCCCTCAGAGTTCATCGTTAGATGAACTCTGAGGGAGCTTTTTAAGGAATACGATTATAACAGCCCACTCAGCTATGAATGACTGAGTGGGCTGTTTTTGTCTGGCGGTGCGTCGAGGGCGCCGCACCCTACGGTTTTAACGGACGCCTTGTTATTCTTCCTCTTCGCTCTCGTTGGCTTCTTTCTCTCTTTCTTCTTTGGCATTTCTTTTCTTCTTTATTGCCTCGAATATAATCTTTACCATATTGACCAGGAACCATATAATCGCCGCTTTGATCACTATGTCGGGTATCACCATATCGTCAGGTCTGATTCCGCAGTACAGGTCTCCCAGATAGACGCCGATACATATCACGATTATTTCAATCCACATTTGCAGATGCCACATAATATTACCTCTTTCGATTTTTTATAAGGATACATCATTGCGGAATTTTGTCAAGGGGACGTATTGTTCAAAATATGACGTGGATTTTATATCGATACGCAATACAGGAACGGGCGATTCATGAATCGCCCCTACGGAATGTGATTATAAAATCGTACAAAATTTCAAAACGGGAAACCCGTCATATTCAGTATTCTAATTCGCTCTTGTAAATGGTAGTTCTTTCTATTATTATATAAGAAGGAGGTTGGTTTAATGATGAGGAATTTTATTATTGTTTGTGATGAAAAGCATAGGGAATACGGCGACTATCTTTCACAGCTTATCAGCATGAATGATGACACTGAAGAAAAAATTGTCGGTATAAAAGACGGTACAGTTGCCGCTCAGGTATGGCTCGAAAAAGATTACAAAGCAAACTCCGCCACCATTTCCTCAAATCAACACATTCTTTTTATTGGGGATAGTAAGCTCATAAATGAAAAACGAAGTCACATGAAAAATGCATTTTCCAATTTCGGCATATCGTACGACTGGCTCGGTCGACAAGCGGCTTTGACAGTAGGAAAGGTCATACCGCTAGATAAATATAAAGATTTCATTGCTTTCGCTCAAAGCTACGGACAAAACATCGAACAATTAGTCAGTAAGAACACTAAAAAAACAGATGTATTTGCCGTTCTTGCAGGACTAACTTTTGCTCCATTAACTGGTCTTGAGGCTGCCATTCCTGTCGCCAAGAAACTGACACTAAATTCCAAAATAAAAAAACAGATGTATAGTTTTGCAATCATGAAATTTTATCTTGATGACCTTAGCAATTTTTTGGGATTAAAGAGTGATGAGGAATGATCGATTTTAGAGAAGGATATGAGTTCTACTGCAAAAATGCATCTACTTTTCTTGGTGCAGCTGCCAGTGACTCGTACATAAAAACAATCAATATTGAAATTGAGAAAACAGTTAATGAGCTTAACTCTTTTAAGGATTTTGCAACCGACCCGAACATCCTTAAGGGGGATA
>JAZSNZ010000263.1:0-6191 GCA_045536645.1 Acutalibacteraceae bacterium | reverse complement strand
GCAGTGCTATTTCCTGTTCACAGCCTACCATGGTCATTAAAAGCAGGAGAGTGAGTAAAAGTGCAGTGAATCGTTTCATAAATGATGCCTCCGAAATTCAGGCAAAAATCATTCTTCCTTTTCTTTTTCCGCTTCAGCGGCGGCCTGCTGCTGACGAATGTACTCTTCGTATTCTTCGCCTGTCATGAAATGGTCGTAGGTTTCTTTTTCGTCCACGTAGTCTGCAGGCATTATGTCTGTTGTGACGATATCGGGGTGGAGTATATGTGCCAGACGCCATACGGCTTCTATCATATCGTAGCACTGAACAGAGAGGAGATCTGCATCGAAGCCGTAGAGCTGCTGAGTCTGCATTGCGGTGGTCTCAAGAAGCTCACGCTTTGCGTACATGGAAGAAAGGGAAGAGTAAGGGCAGACAAGCACATCGGGGTCAGCATCGCGCAGGTCGTTCAAGTCAAACTTGTTGTTTGTGCCGTCAGTGGCGGCATTGAGTCCTCCTGCCATCTGAATCAGCATTTCCGTAAGGGTGTCGCCTGTTGCGCACTGGGTAACTGCATCGTTGAGTATGATGCAGACATACACCTCTTCTTCCTTGTAAACAAGGCGTGCTATATCATCGAGCTTCATAAGTATCTCGTTTACCGTGTAGCGCCCCTTTTCGCGGCCTGTGCGGCCGCCGAAGATGGAGCCTATATCCTCATAAAGAGTTATAAGAGTGCTTCGGCTGGTGGCTTTTTCCATGATGATTATATCTGTCTGAGAAAGCTCAAAGAGTATTTCTTCGGGCGTGGAGCGGTCTGTGATTATCAGATCAGGCTCAAGAGCATTTATGGCGCTGACCGACGGACTGGCGGCAGTACCGCAGGCAGTAAGGGCAGCGACCTGATAATAATCGCAGTCGTAGGAGCGTCCGACAAGCTGTGAGGAATAGCCGATGGCACAGGCAATTTCGGTGACGTTGTTTGAAAGAGAAACAACACGCATGGGCGCAGTTTCAAGAGTGACATCACCGAACTGAACGGGCCAGTTGTTTCTGTCGGAAGAGTCCTTGTCACCGCCGCAGGCAGAGGTCAGAAGACAGGCAGCAGCGATAAGAGCGGAAAGTATAAGGCAAAATAATCTGCGGCGCATAGCCACAGCCCCTTTCAGAGATAATAGTTTAACTTATATTATAAATACTTTTACGGTCAAGGTCAATAAAGCATATGTAAATTCGTGGCGACTGCACAATTCACATACACTTCATTGACACCAAAAAATGACATTGATATAATTAATTCACCATTTTCAGGATGTACATTGTCATGGACGGTGAGAAATATGAAAATCAGAAAAATTTCCGTGTGTGCGGTAATAATGGCACTTATAACTGCAGTAACAGGGGTATTTTCGGTAAGTGCCGCCATAGAGCCGGGTGCAGTCGGTGACGATGTTGCCGCCATGCAGAACAAGCTTATTGCACTGGGCTATCTTTCCTTCTCTGTCAGCGGAGACTATGATGAGAGCACAGGGGAGGCTGTAAGGTTCTTTGAAGCGGCAAACGGACTGACTGCCGATGGCAGGGCGGACGATATAATGCTCGGTAAGCTTGAAAAGGTCTATAATGATGCGGCAAGAGCCGTTGTCACTGCAGAGAGTGCAGATATATTTTCCGATACAGGCATTTTCAGCACAAGGCTCGGAACGCTCAAAGAAGGGGATTTATGTGTGGTGCTTGGCACTGAGACTGTTTCGGGCGTCACATGGTATAATTTCAGATATGGCACCGAGGACGGCTGGATAAGCGGAAATAACGCAGAATATATCGAGCCGGCATCAACAGTCGGATATTTCACTGCTGCAGTGGTCAATGTAGCGGCACTTGATGTCAGAAAAGGTGCAGGCAAAGACAATCCAAAGGTCACAACTCTCAGAAAGGGTGCGGTTGTGGCGGTGAAAGCCTCACAGGAGGTATCGGGAGTTACATGGTACTGCTATGAGACCGACGGTGAAGAACACTGGATAAACGGCAATTATGTGATTCTTCACAACTGCGCGGCAGAAAGCGCAGGGGCATCGGTTACCGTAAAAACCACAGTGCTTCCCACTACAACCACCACAACGACTGCGTCGGAAGTCACAGAAGTCACAACAGTCACTGCTGCATCTGAAATAGAATATACCGATTCGGTGTTTGCCCATTCCGATGAATACAGGCTTGGCAGATATTACGATTCACTCTGCAGAGCACAGAAAACAGGTGTCCTTCGCACTGATATTGCCATTGTTTCGCTTTCTCAGGTGGGATATCATGAAGGAAGTAATATAAACGACGTCAGCGGAGATTCCCGCGGCAGTGCAAACTACACCGAATACGGTGTAAATTACGGAAACCCCAATGATTACTGGTGCGCCATGTTCATATGGTGGTGTGCCCGTCAGGCAGGAGTGGGGGAAACGGTCATACCAAAAACAGGCAGTGCAAAGGCAGAGGCGTTCGGATGTGAGAATGTACCCTTTGAAAGCAATATTGATCTGCGGACAGGAGATATACTTTTTATCGACAATACGGGAGATGAAAATGAAGACCACGTGGCGCTGGTTATTTCGGTAACGGCTGATACCATAACCACCGTTGAGGGCAATATCTCAAACAGTGTAAAACAGCGCACGTATTCACGCGCTTCAGGTTCCACCCGAGGGGGAGATGCAAGGATAGTAAAGGTCGGTTATCCCGATTATGAAAACGCAGGCAAGGAAAGCAGTGAGACTGCGACCACCACTGCGGCGACCACTGCGACCATGCAGACCGAGGCGGTTACAGCCCCCACAATGCCCGCAGAACCGAAAAAAGTGACTGCGAATGTGCAGTTTGCGGCAGTAGACGCAAATGTACTCAATCTCAGATGCGGTCCGGGCAGCAACTACGCAAAGGTTGCCGCAGCGCAGAAGGGTTCCGAATATGCTGTCATAGGCACAAGGGATGTTTCGGGTGTTACATGGTATAACCTTATATATAAAGGCGATTCCGTCTGGGCAATGGGTACGTACCTTGTAATCAGAGATGTGTCCACAGTGGTTGACTATGTGGATATCAGCTCCTACAACACCAAAGAGCCGAGATATCTTTCAAGAACTGCAGTGATAAATGCCGACGCAGACCTGCTGTATACAAGGGCAGACTACTCATCAGCTCCTGTTGCGGTGCTGAAAAAGGGAGTTGACTACACCGTAGTCGGCAGCGGCGGAAACGGCACTACAACATGGCATAAAATAAATGTCGATGGCATAGAGGGTTATATTTCACGGTACAATCTGACCCTTACAAACCATTACACTCAGATTCCCGACCGTGATTTCACAGCGAAAACCCCCGTCATCTATCTCTCGCCCTCAAGACAGGGTGCAAATCCGTATATTATCGGAAACACCAGTGAGCAGGCAGAGATGGAGGCACTGGGCGATATAATATATGAAAAGCTGAGCTCTTATGACTGCGAGGTGTATGTTGCTCCTCCTGAATACACTCTCGAAAAGCGGGCACAGCACGCGTACAGCCTTGATACTGACATTTATATAGCAATTCATTCCAATGCAACGGGCAATGCAACTGTCCATTACGGACCCAGTGCATACTATTTCCCCGGCTGTGAGCAGAGCAGGCAGTACGCTCAGAGCATAGTGGACAGCCTTAATAAGGTCGTTCCCCTCGGCTCAAATCTCAATGCTCAGGTTATTGACGGTATGAGGCTGGCAGGCGGATGCGGCTATGCAGAAGTGCGTGAGCCGGGTAAGCTCGGAATGATAGGCGTGCTGGTTGAAACAGACTTCCACGATTACGAGCCAACCGCACAGTGGCTGATGAAGGAAAAGGAAACTGCCGCCGATGCATATGTTGATTCTCTTGTAAATGCATTCGGATTAAGACTTAAGGAAACAGCTCAGAGCGAGTAAGCAAAAAGCCTTCGGAATACCTGCCGAAGGCTTTTATATCCTGAATACAGATAGTGTTATCGAGCGGCGATTATACAGAAAGGAGTATGGAGATGGGTAAAAAACAGAGAAGAGGTTCAAAAGCGGCAAAAATAATAACTGCAATTGTTGTAATTTCTGCGTTGCTTGCAGGCGGCTGGTTTACAACAGGAAATCTGAGAACCTATATCTACGGAGCAAAACTGCTCAGAGATGGGGAATACACCTCAGCAGAGGAGATATTTGAGACGCTGGGCAGCTACAGAGACTCCGAAAAACAGCTGAGCGAAGCGAGATACTGCATAGCGGCTGAGCTGATGGAGGACAGGGATTACAGGAAAGCCATCGGAATATTCGAAGGACTGGGAGAATACAGGGACAGCGGCGGGAAAATGAGCGAGTGCTGCTACGCCCTTGCAAAGTCAAAGTACAGATCTGACGATTATGACGAAGCATATGAGTACTTTATCAAGGCAGGGGAATATGAGGATGCTGCATATCAGGCACAGCGGTCGATATACGCAAAGGGCCATGATGCCTTTATGGAGGAGGATTACAAAACTGCCTTTGATTGTTTCGAGCAACTGGAGGGAAAGGAAGAAGAGTACGGAAAACGCCATTTTCTGACACTGTCCGATGCAGATGAATACCTCGAGCAGCAGCTTGAAGATATGAACAGGAACATAAGCTTCTACCTTGCAGAAACTCTTTACGGAAGTGAGTTTGAGCTGTTCAACGGCTCGGTGATGTCTGCTGATTTAATGGGTGTGGATATCTTCGACGACATCATAAACTATATTCCCTATTATCTGGGCACAGCCTCCTATGACGAAGAGAATAAGGAAGTCACTGTTACGGTGATGAGCTATTATCCAGGCGAAAAGATTCTTGACGCATGGGAGAATGGAGACACCTCCTCGCTGACAGAAGACGAAAAGGCTGTGCTGGAGCTTGCACTGGAGCTGACAGAGCAGGCAAAGGCGGAGACTGACAATGACCTTGAGCTTGAAATATGGCTTCACGACTGGATTTGCGAAAAGGTGACATACGAAAGCCCCGACATGAATGTACCTGCCGTACAGTCGCTGGGACTTCGTCAGCTTTCCTGCATCGGTGCAATGCTCGACGGAAAGGCAAACTGCCAGGGATATACCGATGCGTTCTATCTGCTCGGCAATATGGCAGGCTTTGAGGTCGGCCGTGTTTTCGGAGACGCAGGGGAAGGACATATATGGAACACCATCAATTTCGATGGCGTAGAATACATAGTGGATCTTACCTTCGACGACATAGACGACGAAGAATACGGCGGCTGGACATATACATTCTTCAATGCACCCTGGGACAGTGAAGTCTACGAAATATACGGCGGCAAGCATACCGCACCTCTGCTGACTGACGAATTTTCACTTGAAAACAGCCGATTTTCCATTGACGGGAGCTGTTTTGACAATGAGAAGGATGCAGCAAGGCACATAATCAAGGGACTTAAAAAGAGCGGCAGAGAATGGAATCATGCGGTGATAAAGGGTAAGGAAATCACTGTTGACGAATTTGACAGAGTGATTGAATCAGTCCGAGGCAGCTTCGGAAACGGAAAAACATGGCTGTTCTGGACGGAGCATTACAACGGCAATACATACGTAAGCGTAAGATTTGAATGATTACAAGGCACCGCATTTGAGCGGTGCCTTTTTCATATGCTCATTGTCGCCTTCGTTAAAAAAGCAGTGAAAAATTTGTGCAAATAAGACGGCAAAAAAGTTTCACCGCCATAATTTATTCATAAAGGTTGTTCAAATTAACCAAAATGCACAGTAAAAATTCTTATATTGGAACAATTTTTGTATTGAAAGGATTATTTTTATTGAAATCCTTACTTTATTAAGATATAATGATAAACAGCTTAGTTATCGGATGAGTAGATTGACGATATTGCCCATACCGAGGCATGCTGAAATAAAATCCAGTTATGTGGAATCCATTTGAAAGGGGTTTTTAACCTTGAAACAGTATCCCGCAAAAAACATTATCAACGTTGTCCTCGCCGGTCACAGCGGCAGCGGCAAGACTTCTCTTGCTGAGGCAAT
Organism: Acutalibacteraceae bacterium; assembly: GCA_045536645.1. GTDB lineage: Bacteria > Bacillota > Clostridia > Oscillospirales > Acutalibacteraceae > JAISGQ01. The sequence continues at coordinate 150 of JAZSNZ010000263.1, read as the reverse complement.
GCTTTATCTGGCAGGAGCTACCGACAGAATCGGCAAGATCATAGACGGAAACACCGTATGTGACTTTGACCCTGAGGAAGTAAAGCGTACCTGTTCCGTTTCTGCAGCAGTTGCACCGCTGGAGTGGAAGGGTAATAAGATAAATATCAT
>JAZSNZ010000374.1:0-4794 GCA_045536645.1 Acutalibacteraceae bacterium | reverse complement strand
TTGCAGGACGAAGGCATCACCCCCGATGTCACCTTAGGTCATAGCTTAGGTCAGTTTTCGGCTCTTGTCGCCGCAGGTGTCCTGACGGTCGAACAGGTCTTTAAGCTCGTCCAGAAGAGAGCAGAGCTCATGTCCAAGGTGCAGCGTTCGGGTATGCTGTGCAGCGTTTTGGGCATGGATTTCAAGGCGGTCGAAGAGATCGCCAAGACGGTCGATCCGTCTTCGGAAAATCTCGTTGTTGCCCTGCATAACACGGAAAACCAGATCGTCCTCGGCGGCGATCCCGACTATGTCACCAAGGCTGAAGAGGTCTGCAAGGCAAACGGCGCATTGCGCACCGTTCCGATCCGCGTTTCCAACGCCTTCCATACGCCGCTCATGAAGGAAATGGAAGCGGAATTTGCCGAATTCATCGATACGATCGAATTCTCCGAGCCGAAATGCAAATTGATGCTCAACTGCAAGGGCGACTATGCAACGGATGTTGACGACATCAAGCAGGAGCTCAAAAATCAGTGCTGCCACACGGTCTTTTGGTGCGACGGTGTCAAAAAGGTCATCGCCGACACGCCGGACATCGTCTTCGCCGAAACAGGCGTGGGCAAGGTCCTGACCGGCATGATGCGCAGCATCGACAATAAGCAAAATGTGCTTATGATGTCCAACCCCATGCAGTTCAATAAATTTGTGAAAATGATAAAGGAGTGATTCAATGTTTAAACCGGGTTCTATCGCACTCGTCACGGGTGCTTCGAGCGGCATCGGTCAGGCCATCGCCATTGATCTTGCCAAAAACGGAGTCAAAGTGCTCATCAACTATTGCAGAAGCGAAGCGGGCGCACTTGAAACGCTGAAGGCCGTCGAGGAAGTCGGCGGAAGCGGCGAGATCATCCAGTGCGATGTGGCAGATGCCGCTGCAGTCAACAAGATGTTTCTTTACATAAAGAAGACATACAAAACCCTCGACATCCTCGTCAACAACTCCGGCATTACGAAAGACGGCTACCTGCTCATGATGAGCCAGGAGAATTTCGTCAACGTTATGGCGACGAACCTCGGCGGCTGCTTCAACTGCACGCAGGGCGCGCTTCGTCTGATGTGTGCGGCAAAGCAAGGCGGTTCGATCATCAACATCGCCTCGACCAGCGGCGTTGTCGGTCAGGAGGGTCAGGCCAACTACTCGGCCTCCAAGGGTGCGATCATCTCCTTCACGAAGACGACCGCCAAGGAGTACGCCAAGAACGGCATCCGAGTCAATGTCGTCGCACCGGGCTTCGTCGAGACTAAGATGACCCAAAAGAGTGAGAAGCTTTTGAAGGAAAAGTACATGGGCTACATCCCCATGGGCCGCTTTGGTCAGCCGGAAGAAATTGCGGAAGTCGTTACCTTCCTCGCCTCCTCCAAGGCATCTTACATCACAGGAAAATGCATTGTCGTTGATGGCGGCTTAACAATGTAATTCAAATTAAGAAAGGAATAAATAAAATGGAATTAACCACAAAAGAAGAAGTATTGGGCTATGCCGAAAAAAGAAGAATGGTCTGCGCCGCAGTTAAGAGAATCATCGTAGATCAGTTGTGCTTGGACATCGAGCCTGAATTTATCACCAACGGCTTACAGGTAACGGTGGGTAATATCCCCGATGTCAAGGTGATACGTACCGCTTACGGCGAGTATTCGACCCCCGGTGAGACCAAGCGTGTCGAGGGTTCAAGGAGCTATTCGAGTAAAGCTGACATCAAAGGACAGGAAAGCTACAAGCTCCAGTACCGCAAGGAGGGAACGGTTACTATAGCCGTAGAATACAACAACGGCTATATCAAGGTTTTCCACTACAACGTACAGAAAAAGACACCTGCCGTAGAGCAGCAGGGTAACACTGTCAGCTTCGGCAATCTCGACGGTCTTGTAATGATCCGTTATGCTATGGGCGAGTATTCATCTTCCTCTGAGATAAAGGCGGCAGGGGGAAAGGTCATAAAGCCTGACTCCATAGTTGACGGCAAGATAACCGTATCCGATCTTGAAAACGGAATATATACCTTCTCGGTACAGTATGACGATGAATCATATAACTACTATACAATAAAAATTGAGAACTTACCCGGCAGAATAGTCTGTTGGGGCGACTCTCTTACCCACAGCGTACTTACCGGCTTTAAGGATCTTGTCGAATTTTCCTATCCCAGAAGACTGTCACAGCTTAGCGGTATGGAGGTAAAGAACTACGGTATAGGAGCAGAAAGAGCAGAGCATATCGCAAGACGTCAGGGAGGACTTGTTCTCGGAGTCAAACCTGTTACTATACCTGCAACTACCACCCCCGTAGCCATAGAACTGGTATCCGATCTTAAAGGAACATCCGCAGGTGTTGCCAGATGGGGACTTGCGGGGATAAATCCTGTTATCATCGGCGGAGTGGAGGGACAGATAAGCATAAACGGAAATACAGTCTATTTTACCCGCAGCGAGGCGGGAGAGGCTGTGACCGTCAAGGGCATTTCTACGGTGTACACCTTTGCTATGCTGGACAAGAGAGAAAACGACATAATGGTAGTCTGGGCGGGACATAACAACGATTATGTGAACGGTCAGGGTCATATGCTCATAGATACCATAGATAAGATGATAAAATACCACGGAAGTGACAGATACGTTGTTGTCGGTATGACTGCAGAGCGCAGAGCTCCTGCATACAAGGATATCAATGCGGCGCTCAAGGAGCATTACGGTGACAAGTTTGTTGATGCTCAGCCCTATCTTGCCGATCCCGCAAGACTGACCGAGCTTGGAATTACTCCTACTGCAAAGGATCTTGAGTATCTTTCCAAGGGCTGGACTCCTCCCTCACTTCTTGCGGCAGATGATCTTCATCTCAATCAGGAAGGCTATGATATTATAGCTGAGCTTGTGTATGAGAAGATAGTTGAGCTTGGATATCCTCTCTATCCCATTGATAAAACGAACAAGCAATATACCCTTACCCTTGACATGGGCGATGGTAACAAGCTCGAATACGGCATCAATACGGGAGACCACTATTATGACGTGATCCCCGAGTGTCCAATCCCCGAAAGAGAAGGATACCGATTCTTAGGTTGGACAAACGAATACGGCAATACCTTGAGTTTTATTGAATACGTACATGATACCTATACTTACAGATGTGATACTACCTTCACCGCAAAGTGGGAAAAGAAGGCAGACGAGGTGTATTATTCAATAAACTTTGATCCTGCGGGCGGAGTAATGGACGAGGGCTGTGCTACCTCGTATCCGATACGAAACGGCGAATATTACTATCAGGCAATACAAAAGTACCCCACCGCCACAAAGGAGGGTTACACCTTCGGCGGCTGGTATATAGCCGAATACGGCTACACTCTGACACCTCAGAGCTTCTATTATGATTATTATGCAATCTTTAAGGACTGCACCTTTACGGCGATATGGAATAAGAATTAGATGTGAAAATGTGAATTTTCTATAAAAACCTTGACAATTAAGGTCTTTTACTGTATAATCATATGACACATGGTTTTTTTCAAACTAAGGAAGGAGGAGACCGTAAATGCTTAGAACTTATCAGCCTAAGAAGCGCCAGAGAAAGAAGGAGCACGGCTTCAGAAAGAGAATGGCTACCGCTAACGGTAGAAAGGTCCTCAAGAGAAGACGCGCTAAGGGCAGAGCGAGATTAACTTATTAATCCACATTAATAATTTCCGTTACAGAGAGCCTCATTACAGGCTCTCTGTGCGGTATACGGGTGCAAAATATGAAATATGTTGCAATCGGCGAAAACCATCTTTACTCAAAGGCATACGCCAAGGGTAAAAAGCACGTGGGACCCTTAGCCGCAGTTTATGTTTTGCCCGACCTTGCCGCGCGGAAGCTCCAGAAGGCGCATCCGCAAAAAATCAAGATCAACCGCATAGGACTGACAGTTTCCAAGAAGCTGGGTTCTGCCGTTGTCCGTAATCGCACTAAGCGAATTATCAGGGAGGCAAACCGCAGTATCGACAAGGAACGCAGTATCAAGTGCGGTTTTTTAATTGTTATCGTGGCAAGAGGGGCGGCGACAGGGGCCAAGTCCTATCATATGAAAAAAGAATTGGAAAAGGCACTTGGATGCCTTGGTATGCTTACATGAAGCGTATATTCATCGCCTGTGTAAGGTTTTACCAAACAAAAATATCACCACACAAAAAACCATGCTGCAGATTTTATCCGACCTGCTCTCAGTACGCGATTGAGGCGTTTGAAGAATGGGGAGCGGTTATTGGCCTTGGGCTCAGTATATGGCGAATACTGAGATGTAACCCTTTTTCAAAGGGAGGACATGACCCGGTGCCAAAGAGAAAACGGCGGGCAGACAGTACCAAGGAGAAAGGTTCAAAAGAAAAGACCGACAGTTGATTTGGTGCTATGCCCTATATTAGAATTAATATACAGATCGTGTAATTCGGGGCGAGTCGCCCCAGCCATAGTCGGGTATGAAGGAATCTTGAAAATTTTATTCTGTGCCCGATTTGAGCAAATCAATATATCAAGATAAAGGAAATTGGTATAATGAAAAAAATCAACTTTAACAAAGGCTTAAAGCTCTTTGTAATGTGTCTTGTTGTATCAGCCATGCTTGTAAGCGGTATTTTCGCAACAGGTATTTTTGCCGACGAGACTTCTGAGATAGAAGGAAACGGTGAAACTGTTACAGAAGAGATCGTAGAAGAAACCGATGACGAAAAAGAAGCAAAGGACACCGAGACCTCAAAGAGTGAAACCGTCGAAAAGTGT
>JAZSNZ010000187.1:0-3573 GCA_045536645.1 Acutalibacteraceae bacterium | reverse complement strand
CCTGCGCCGTTTACGCCGAGAAAGCCGATAAGCTCACCCTGCTCTGCCTCGAAGGAAATGCTGTCAACAGCGGTGAAGTCACCGTAGCGCTTTGTAAGGTCTGTTATCTTTATTGCTGTCATTTCAAAATCCCCTTTCGTTTCTGTCTGCATGATAATCTGAAAATTATTTCTTCGCAAGAGGTTTTTGGCAAGATGCGAAAATCAGGGGGTGAAATGCATTTTTCGTTAATTACTTGACAACAGATTATCGGTTTCGTAAAATGAAAAGTGTATTTTGGGAGAGGTATATAAAAATCGCCTGACCGTGAGGAAGGGTAAAATGACATTGAGCAAAGGAGCTGAGAAAAGAAAAATAACGATTTTAAAAAGAGTATATTTTTGAAAAGGAGAGAAAGAGATGCTTGTATGTTCAAAATGCAAAAACGAGATAAAGATGGGAGAAATACAGTGCAGTAAGTGCGGTGAATACATAAGGCTCGGCACAGGCCGAAGAGCATTGTACAACATCATGTCAGTTGCAGGGGGTATTATTGTTCCGCTTTTTGTTGTGCTTATATGCTTTGCAGTGGCGGGGGAGTTTTACGAAGGGGCAAGAAACACCGTCGCCATGTATCTGATGCCGTGGGCATTGCAGATATGTTTTGTTTTTAACATTATCACGGCAACGGCAATGAGAAGAGAATACTGGAACAAAGGGCAGGACGTGATAATGATTCTGCCGACCGCCATCTACGCAGTGCTGATAGCTGTTTCGGCAGTCACTCTTATTCTGGGCGAAGACTCGGGACTGCTGTTCATTATCGCGTATGCGGTTCTGTTCTTCTTTCAGCTGTGGCTGCTTGTCATAGCACGGAAGGTCAGCAAAAGACTGAAAGCAATAAAAGCAACCTACGACGAATATTACAGACTGAAGAATACTAAATAAAAAGAGTAAAATTGGAGGATAAAGAATATGAGATGCAAAAGATGCGGACAAGTAATTTTAGCGGGAGAGAGCAGATGCATAAAGTGCGGCATGGCGGCGGAGACTGTGGGCTGGTCACTGACACTGTACAGAATAATGACCTTCCTCGGCTTTTTTGTTGTGCCGCTGGCTTCCATTTATATTTCAATAGAATTTGAGCGTGAAATGAGATCTTATTTTAACGGCTCGGTACATGTACACCCTATTTACCATGGAATAATGCTTATTGCCATGCTTTGCTTCTGCATTACGACTTTTGTATTGCAGATAAAAACAGGCAATCTTATCAGTGCGCTGGTATGGGGAAGAAGCGTAAAGGAAAAGGCCGTTACCCCCATAATACTTTGGGGTGTTTTTGCTTTAACTGCGTGGGTGGCTGCACTCATAGGCACCTCAACTGAGTTCCGTATGGTTATCCCCGGGTCAGTGCTGGTTGTATACCACGGAATAATGCTTATTCCGGCGTTTATCGCAGGCAGAAAGGCAAAGAAGATGAGAGGAGACGAGACGGAAGTTATTGCGAAGACCGAAAAAGAGAAAGAACAGGAAAAAAAAGAGTGGAATATTTCAGGCGGCAGCTCCGTTCGCCGCTATTCCGATTCCGAAAGCAGAAAGCCCGAAATACCCGGCATGCTTTACTTTGTATACAGCAAGCTCTGCCACAGTGAGCCGAGAGAAGAAATATGGGATAAAGGCTCTACCGGTGCAATGAGATGGGAAGCAACCCGTGTCCTTGACCTTTTCCTTTCATGGATTCTTGTCGCCGCTCTGGCCATTCCCAATGTTATCTTTATCGTAGGCGGAGGAGCCGCAAGACTTTCGGGCGGAATTGACACATGGTCATATTTCGGCACACTGATTCTTTCAATAGGTGCATACATTGCAATCTGCCTGTTCCAGAAGAGGGTAGTTCGTGCAATGGAAGAAAAAAGATGGGATAAAAAGAAAAACTCCGCAATCGGCACAGCTTTTATTATATGGCTTGTGCTGGCGGCAGTGCTGCTTGTCATGATGATGTTTGTTGAGGCATCGGTAGCTTGTCACGCAGGCTTCCTCGCAGTGGGAAGTATTATCGAGCTTATAATGTTTTTTATGGGCTTAGCGGCAAAGAAAGCCGTAAAGAAGTGTGAGACCTGCTCAGAATAACAGGGGGACAGAAAAATGAAATGTATTCACTGTAAAGAAAAAATAGCAAAGAACGAACCCAGATGCTCAAAATGCGGCAAGGAGATCGATGAAAATCACTGGTCGTGGAAGGCATATAAAATAATGTCATTGATCGTATTCTGGGTGAACATGGGGTTGAATTTAGCCGGCGGTGCATTGATGGGATGGATAGGAGCCGGAGATTTTCGCTACGAAATTTTTAATGGCAATGATGAACTGAAAAGACTGTTCACGACTACGCACATCATCTGTCTGTTCATTCAGCTTGGCGGCTTCATTGTCCATTTGCTGACTACACCTATAACGCTGTATGCTCTGTATGAACGAAAGTGGAATGCGTTTACCCTCCTGATAGCTGCAATACCAACGCTGATGTATGGCTATAACCTTGCATATGTTGTAATATACAGCATGTTCGGAGAGTATCCCCGCATAGGACTGATAACCTCGCTGCTGGTATTTGTATTTACTTTTGCAATGTTCTGCGTAGCTCTGGTGGGGGCAAGAAGAATAACGGCAAGGAAAAGAGCATGGCGTAAAAAGGTAAAGCAGATGACAGGCAAGGACGATGAGAATCTTATCAACTGCGAAGTCTGCGGAGCAGACCTGCCCCTGAAAACCGAAAACTGCCCTGTGTGCGGTAAAGAAATCGACTATTCAATTCTTGATGTACCCGACAATCTTGCGATCTGGTGTGCTTCACTGGCATTCAGGCTCAACGGAGCACGAAGGAGACGGGGAGAGCATCCGCTGTTTATCGGAAGACCTTCAGACCGTTTTGACGATATGGTGTTGCCCGATATGTACAGTCACGAAGATTATAATCTGCCCGCAGATGCTACCAAGTCATATATGTTTGATTTTGGCGGTCGTTCAATTATATGGTCGCTTATTATTTGCATAGTAATACTGTTTGTGGCACTGAGCGATGACGGCGGAGTGAAGTGGGTAGATCAGGTTGGCGGCAATGTTTTTGTGCCTGTGTACTGGTTTACCGCAATTGCCTGCATAGTGGTTCTTATTGCAACATCGATTCTCAATAAGCACATTATGAAAGCGATAAATTACAAGGAATGGAACAAGGACGTGTCTGTAAAACTGCTGACTTCCCTCGGAATCCGTCTCGGACTTACCGCAGTGCTTGTTATCTTCATGCTGTTCCTTGATTTCCGCGTAGTGCTTACCATACCTTTCCTGGCATTCCTCTGCATAACCCAGCTGGCGCTTCTCCTCCTGAGCAGAATAGTCAAAAAACGCATCGAGCTGTACAATGAGTATGCAAAGGACATGATAGAAAAGAGAAACCCTGAGAGCGTAACAATTAAAAAGTATAAAAACCGAAAGTACATGAACATGGATTGACAGATCAAAACAGGCTGTGCCGCAAGGCACAGCCTGTTTTATTGAAGTCGGAGGCCAAGCGGTCTTAGGAAGACAAAC
>JAZSNZ010000203.1:0-4270 GCA_045536645.1 Acutalibacteraceae bacterium | reverse complement strand
CCGTTGTTTTCTTCTCCCAGTACATCGCAGACTACTGTTATTATCATATTTTTCACCTTTTATTTCCCAACTTATTTTAATATGCCGTATTACATCTAAAAATTTACCACATGTTTCTATAACTCTCAATCGTCAGTTTTTTACCGATGTAATGAATAATTATACAAATCCCCGAATTTGTATGAAAAAACTGACTTATGCCCTTTTTTGTCTATGGCTTGATTCTCTTGTTATATATTAAAATTTTTTCCAGTGATTATTAGGAGGCCCACTCAATGTTAGTCGAAGTAATTCTGGTATGTCTCGGCGTGTCCTTTGACGTACTTGCCCTTTCAATATGCTGCGGCTCTGTCCTCGGTGAGCTTAAATACAAGGATATTACAAAGCTCGCTCTGATGTTCTGTATGTATCAGACAGGCGCAGGCGCTCTGGGCGCTCTGCTTTCCTATATCCCTCTGTTCAGGGACGAAACGGGCGCAGGGCGCAGGTTTGGTTATGTGGCTTCCATTATCATTCTTATCGGTGTCAGCCTGTTTCTTTTCTATAAGGGCTGGAAGAATGAGCCTGTGCTTGAAAGAAGAAGCGAGATCAATTTCAAAAAGTACTGGGGTACTGCCGCCATCGCCAGCATTGACACCCTCTTTGCAGGGGCGAGCATTGCCATGTGGCCTGCCGAGTGGTGGAGCTATGCAATTGCACTGTTCTTTGTAACTGCCATTGCGGTTTATATTGGAATATACATCGGATACCGCCTCGGCTTTGAGCCCAAAAATATAGCTTATAGGATCGGCGGTGCGGTAATTGTTGTTGCGGCGATAGATATTTTCGTCCGTCTCTTTACTGACTAAGGTGGTGGTTGCGGTGGACGATAGAAAAGAGCTTACGAAAAACTTAATCGCTTCAGGCGTCAAGGAGCTTATGCTCACGCAAAGCTTTGAAAAACTCACCATTCGAATGATTGCGGAAAAGGCAGGCATTATCAGACCGACTTTCTATTATCACTTTCAGGATAAATACGAGGTGTTTGAATGGATAGTCCGTTCTCAGCTTCTGGAGCCTGTGCGTGTCATGCTCGAGCGCGGTATGCTGGAGGAGTCGCTGAAGCTGATATTCACATCGATTGAGGCGGATAAGGAATTTTACAAAAAGGCCTTCGAGGTCACAGGTCAGAATTCCTTCTGGGAGATAATGATAAACAGCATAATGAGCTTTCTGCTCAATGACACTTCACTTATTCAGAAAATTTCAGGGCAGGATCTGCCCGAGTTTTTATCCTGCGATCAGATTGCTCTGCATTTTGCATTCAACCTTGCAGGCACGATCAATATATGGATAAAGAAAACTCCCAATCTTTCTGCGGAAAACATTTCAACCATTTACAAGTACATAAACACCCATTCTGTTTTTGATGTATTCGGACAGATCGAGTAAAAAGCTCCCTTTCTGAAAGGGAGCTTTTTTGCTTATATCCTTACTGCTGTTTGCAACTTATATTGAATTTCTGTATTCGGTGTGGTAAAATTATAGAGTTTACAGGCATTATTTTCCGAAGGAGTTATGCGTATATGAATTACAGAGCTGCAAAGTTTTTTGAAAGTATAAAAGGAAAGCGTATTGCTTTCTGCGGTGTGGGTGTTACCAACACTCCCCTTATAAAGATGTTCTGCGAAAAGGGCTTCGATGTAACAGTCTGCGACAAGCGCTCGGAAGAGGCTCTGGGCGAAGTCGGCAAGGAGCTTGTCGCCTGCGGCGCAATTCTCAAGACGGGTGAAGATTACCTCGATAATATTGAGGCTGATATCATCTTCCGTACCCCCGGTATGAGATACTATCTTCCCCAGCTGTGCGAATACCGCAGGCAGGGCAAGGTAGTCACAAGCGAAATGGAGCTTTTCTTTGAGCTGTGCGAGGGCAAGACCATCGCCATAACAGGCTCAAACGGTAAGACCACCACCACCACCGTTATTTCAAAGCTTCTTGAGAAGCAGGGAAAAAAGGTATATCTCGGCGGCAACATAGGCGTAGCGCTCATGCCCTTCATTGATGAGATCACAGAAGATGACTTTGTTGTTGTGGAGCTTTCCTCCTTCCAGCTTATCTCCATGCGTCAGAGTCCTGATATTGCAATAGTTACTAACCTTTCCCCCAACCACCTTGATATGCACAAGGATATGGATGAGTATGTTGACTCAAAGAAGAACATCATGCTCCATCAGAATGCTTTTTCCACTTCCATCATCAATGCAGACTGCCCCATAGTCAGCAGATTTGATGAGCTGGCAAGAGGAAAACTGATGCAGTTTTCTCGCAAGGAGATTCCTTTCAATGGTGCTTATGCAGACGAGAAGGGCGATATCTACTACATCGTCAACGGCGAAAAGCAGCTTGTTATGAACAAGTCCGATATCCGTATTCCCGGCTGGCATAATGTTGAAAACTATATGGCTGCAATCTGTGCGGTCGCACCTTTCGTTGATTTTGAGACGGTGAAGGCCGTTGCACGTGAGTTTGGCGGAGTTGAGCACAGAGCGGAGTTCGTCCGTGAGCTCGATGGCGTAAAATATTACAACGACTCCATCGCAACCACTCCCAGCCGCTGCATCTCGGGTACTCTCGCAATGTACGAACAGAAAATTGTCATGATAGCAGGCGGCTACGACAAGCTTATCCCCTTTGATGAGTTAGGTCCCGTTGTCTGCGACAAGGTAAAGGCCATCATCCTTATGGGCGTTACTGCCGATAAGATCGAGGCCTCTGTCCGCAATGCGGAAAATTACTCCGAAGGCAATCCCGTTATCGCAAGAGTATCTTCCCTTGAGGAGGCTGTAAACAAGGCTCGTGAGCTGTCATCAGAAGGCGATATCGTTTCTCTCTGCCCTGCCTGCGCCTCCTTCGATATGTTCCCCAACTACGAGACACGCGGCGAAATGTTCAAGGACTACGTAAATAACCTCTAAGGAGAAAACTATGATTATCAGACTTGCAGAAGAAAACCAGCTTCAGGAGCTTCTTGATTACTGTGAAGGCGGCGCTCTGGGCTGCCGCATCGCTGCTGCTGCAATTGCATACGGCACCTCAAAGTCCTTTGCTCCTTTCTGGTTTATGCTCGATGACAACGGCAAGATCATCGGTGTCATAAACAAGCTCGACGACGGCATGACCATGTACACAAAGGATGATTATGACTTCGAGGCTGTTGATACCTTTGTTTCCATGATGAACGATACCAGCCGTTTTACCCGTCCCGTTCGTCCGGGGGAAGCCGCTACAGGACTTATCATGCGTCTTTCCGAGCCTGTCCATGATTTTGAGAACGGCGCAAATGTTCAGATAAATCCCAACATCGAGGATCTCTATTCCGTTATGGAGATCTGCGATGCTTCCGGCTTTGAGATTCCTTCCTTTGAGGGCTTCTATGGAGATATGCTGTACCGCACAAAAAGCGGCAGTGTTATTTCTGCTATTGTGCGTGACGGCGACACTGCCGTTGCCTGCGTTGCCGCTCATCTCTCCCGTGACAGCGCACTGCTGACCATCTGCGCCTGCGCTCCTGAATACCGTGGAAAAGGCTATGCATCCTACGCTATACGCTCCATTCTCTCAAAGCTCGGCGACAGGCAGGTCTATACCACCTGCTTCTTAGGCCTTGAGGAATTTTATCAGAAATTGGGATTTCTTCCCGTGGGCGGCTTTGTGTGCTGAATCTGATATTTATTTGACCATAATAAACCTTGAATTTTCTGTGAAAATAATATATGATATAATAGCAAGTTTAAGGGAGTAGCCGGCACTGATATTTATTTCAAAGCAAAAACCTCACCAATCTTTGCTTTGAAACACATATCAGGTGTTGCATTCTGCGTCAGTACGGTCATTTGACTCGCATTATGCATTAAACAGCGAGACTTATACTGTGCTCTGGCGCAGTATAAGTCTTTTTTGATGCCTGCTGCTTCTGAGAAAAATCAAAAGAAAGGTTGACACAAATGTTAGAATGGCTTTCTGAGTTTTCGTTCCTTATCGAAAACTGCACTGAGTTCTTTGCTGCAGGCGGCTGGAAGTATGTCGTCATGTGGGCAATCGGCGGAATTCTCATTTACCTTGCAATCAAGCACGATATGGAGCCTACTCTCCTTCTTCCCATGGGCTTCGGTACTATTCTCGTAAATATCCCCAACTCCGGCGCTGTAGGCGAAGAGGGCGCTCTTACCACTCTCTTCAATGCAGGTATTGCAAATGAGCTCTTCCCCCTTATCCTCTTTATCGGTAT
>JAZSNZ010000291.1:0-1588 GCA_045536645.1 Acutalibacteraceae bacterium | reverse complement strand
GGGTATCATGTGCAGGAACTGCCATGATAGCACCTGTGCCGTAGGAGACGAGAACGTAGTCAGAAATGAAGATGGGGATCTCTCTGCCGTTTACGGGGTTGATTGCCTTGATGCCTTCGAGCTTGACGCCTGTCTTTTCCTTTGCCATTTCGGTACGCTCGAAATCAGACTTTCTCGCTGCTGCTGCCTGATACTCGCGGATAGCGTCCATATTGGTCAGCTTGTCGGAGAGCTTCTCAATAAGGGGATGCTCGGGAGAGATTACCATATAGGTTGCACCAAAGAGGGTGTCGGGACGGGTGGTATATACTCTGAGAGTTTCGCCGAGTGTGGTCTTGAAATCGACCTCTGCACCTGTGGAGCGACCGATCCAGTTTCTCTGCTGGAGCTTTACTCTCTCTATGTAATCGAGACCGTCGAGGTCATCGAGAAGTCTCTGTGCATAAGCTGTGATCTTGAGCATCCACTGGCTCTTGACCTTTCTTACGACCTCACTGCCGCAGCGCTCACATACGCCGTTTACGACCTCTTCGTTTGCAAGAACGCACTTACAGGAGGTACACCAGTTTACTGCCATCTCCTTCTTGTATGCAAGGCCCTTCTTGTAAAGCTGGAGGAATATCCACTGAGTCCACTTGAAATACTTGGGATCGGTGGTGTCTATCTCTCTGTCCCAGTCGAAGGACAGACCCAGCATGCGAAGCTGACCCTTGAAGCGCTTTACGTTGTTTTCGGTTACGATGGAGGGGTGGATATGGTTCTTTATTGCATAGTTCTCAGTGGGAAGTCCGAATGCGTCCCAGCCCATGGGGAACAGAACGTTGTAGCCTTCCATTCTGCGCTTTCTTGCAACGATATCCATTGCGGTGTAAGGACGGGGATGACCTACATGGAGGCCTGCTCCCGAGGGATACGGAAATTCGACCAGTGCGTAGAATTTCGGCTTTCTGAAATTGTTCGGTGCACAGAAAGTCTTGTTCTCATCCCAGATGTCCTGCCATTTAGCTTCAATGGCTTTAAAATCGTATTTTCCAAAACTCATTATATGTCAGCTCCTAACGGATTAGTTTTCTTCAGGTTTATATGCATAAAGGGAGGGATCGAGTCTCTCCCCGTCAAGCCAGAGTCTTTCAAGATCATAATATTCACGTGCCTCGGGATCGAATACGTGAACAATTACACTGTAATAGTCAAGCACTATCCATGAACGGGTGGTATGACCCTCAACATGACCGGGAGTTATTCCCTCCTGCTTGAGCTTGAATTCCACCTCATCAGCAAATGCCTTTACCTGGGTGGAGCTGTTGCCTGTTACGATAACAAAATAATCTGCCAGGGTTGTTACGTCCTCAACTCTGATAACTGCAAGATCCTGAGATTTCTTGGAATCGAGAATGTTTGCAATCTTCAGTGCCAGTTCCTTTGATTCTATGCTCATTTTTATCCTCCTTTGTGCCGATACGCACAAATGTCTGTTTTTATTATATAGCCTTTGTCAAGAGGCAATAATTTGTAGTGTGGGGCGATTAAAACGCACCACCTCGAAACAATTCATGTTTTACATCGGGACGTCGGCCGGCGCCGTTCC
>JAZSNZ010000196.1:0-8862 GCA_045536645.1 Acutalibacteraceae bacterium | reverse complement strand
GCTCTACTCCGAGCAGTTTAGCCGTAAAACTCATCAGTAGGTTGAGTTTTTTACTTCCTCGTGGGTATAATGCAGTCAAAGCCGAAAGGCAGAAAACAAATGCACAAAAAGAGGGATAAGAAATGACAAGGACAAAGATATGCGACAGAAAGCTTCCCGACTATACGATCGGTGAAGAAATATTCAACACGGTATCTCACGCAGCAGGCGCAATATTCGGAGTAATAGCTCTTATTACCTGCATACTGGTACCTGCATCAAAGGGTAATGTATGGGGCGTTGTCAGCGGAGCCATATACGGTGCATCGCTGGTTATACTTTATACAATGTCCAGTGTATATCACGGTCTGCCGAGAAACACAGGAAAAAAGATAATGCAGATAGTAGACCACTGCACAATTTATTTCCTCATCGGCGGAACATACACCCCCATACTACTCTGCTCCATACGCCTCGTATCTCCCGGCTGGGCATGGACAATATTCGGCATAGTCTGGGGTTGTGCGATAGTCGGTGCTGTGTTTACCGCCATAGACCTTAAAAAGTACAACGTGCTTTCAATGATATGCTACATCGGCATGGGCTGGTGCATAATAATAGCGGCAAAAACGGCAGTGCAGGCAATGGGCAGAGAGGCAATGCTCTGGACTCTTTACGGCGGCATTGCTTATACAGTGGGGGCTGTCCTTTACGGCCTTGGCGTAAAAATGAGATATATGCATTCAGTGTTCCATCTTTTCTGTCTGGCAGGCAGTGTGATGCAGTATATTGCAATCGTTGTATATATCTTCTGATAAGAAAAGCCGTCCATTCGGACGGCTTTTAAATTTATTCTGCTTCGATAGGGTGCTTCTTGTTGTAGAGATAAAACGGCAGGAAGAATACAAATGCCGCAGTGCAGAGGCAGGCGATGTAAATGGGAGTATTGACATACCAGCCAAACATTTCGCAGATGCTCTTGAATACGATAATGGGGGAGTTTTTCGGCCCTATATAGAAGTTATTCATAGTGCCCTCAGTGACCTTCCAGAGAGCGCAGTTGAGAGCAAAGGCGATAACACAGCAGGCGGTAAATACTATAACAGCGCCCTTGTAATCAGACTTTTTAAGAGCCGCTCGACGGGAGAAGCCGATATACAGGCCGATGAACACGAGCATCATGTGCCAGACAAATGCGTGAAGAGTGAGAGTCCAGTACTCATGCACAAGTCCTGAGGGCTCAAGGAATGAAATAAATCCGCTCATAAGATTGAATGCCAGCATGAAATTATACATAGCGTCCTGAACCTTGCCTTTTGGCAGGAGCGGAGCGATTATGCACAGATACATAGGAACACTGCACAGCTGGAAGGGGAATATCCACCACTGATAGCCGCAGACGCCGTACTGATCGACGTTTACAACGTAATAATAGAAAAGCTGCTTGTAAACTTCTGTGATAAGGAGGAATATTCCGCAGGAAAGCAGGACAGCCTTGTTGCCTTTTTCGCCTGTTTTTCTCAGCAGAAATGCAAGCAGAAGGCACACTGCAAGGCCGCCGAAAAAGAAGCCAAGATGAAAAGCCCCGTAAGCAGGCGGTTTTTCCATGCCCCATGCTGTCCATTCAAAAAATTCTCTCATACATATACCCCCGAATAAAATTAAAATGACATTATTCGACATTTTTACCATTATATCACAGTTACATAATACGGTCAATTACATACAGATGATGAATGTGCCAAATTTCGGGTATAGAAACAAAGCATAATTACGAAAAACATCAGCCGAAGACACTGCAGATCGCAGGAAATCTCGGCTGATGTTTTAGTTATACGGAATCCCAGATCTTTTGAAATTCCTTATCGGAGAGTCCGAAATGTTTTTTGAGATGCGCTTTAGTCTGAATAACGCGTTTTTCAAGGAATCTGTCAATGTTGTTGACCTGACTTTGCTGAAGTGCTTGTGTGGGTTGACCCCAACGATCGCGTTGATTTGGAATTTCGCTTTTGATTGATGCCTGCAATTGAGCAAGAATTTCGCTGGTGCGTTCATGGTTGAAAATATATTTCAGAGCCTTGATATATTCTGTGACAAACTTACTGCGGAACTCCTTGTTTTCCAGTAATCTTCTGGACATAATGTTGTTCATATTATTTGTTGCACCGTGTCCTTCGGGATCAAACATATGAGCATCGATCATGTCCTTGCTTGAATAACCAACCATAAAAGCCCAGTCAAAGTCATAAAGCATCCAACGCCACTTTCCGTCTTGGGCCTTATAACATCGGATATTGCCTGTATCAGCATTACATACAAATGTCTGCACGATCCAGAACTGGATAAAGGAATCAATATCCACCTGAGAGCAGAAGTATTCATAGTTTTTACTGCTGGTGAGAGTATTGTTTTTCAGCCATTTTTCGAGAGCCTTGTAATCTGCGGAAGAACCTGCACGCACCATGTACTGGCTTTTTATCAGATCAAAGGTACCTTTTTCATAACCGTATTTGTAGGAAACGTAATTGTCATTCAGTTTTTCTCTCAGATAATACAGACCCCAGTATTCACCGTTGATGTATAAGGCAACAGGAGAGTAATCCATAAAATCCACAGAAGTGAAATAGGTACCCTTCAGAAGAGCAGGGACGAGAACATCGCGAAGTTTCGCACGGTTCCAATCCTGACCTTCGGGGCGAAGAAGCAAAGATTTATAGCTGGCAACATCGTTGTCTGAGAAGAACGGATAGGAGACTTCATTTGCGCCGTACTGTTCCCTGAGAATAAGAGCCAGTCCTTTTTGGGGCAGTCCTCGGGCATACTGACCGAAAGTACGGACGCCGCAGTCAAATTCTACTGCCTGATTACCATCGGATGTGATGTATTCAATGTGTACGGATCGTTCCCAGTCTTTCCAGTAGTTTGCTCCGTAATGAGGGGTGGTTTCTGTATATCCGGGGCCCTCTACCAGAATGCCGGAACCGTGACTGAAAAGTCCGCCGGGATTTCCGGAAAGGCTGACAACAGCAATATCGTGTTTGTTTTCTACAAGGTATGTAGCGGTGACAGTATCACTGCTGACAAGACCTTCGCCAAAAGCACAGGCCTTGAGAACAGTACTTTTCTTGATGGCAACAGAGAAGTCCTCATAATAAGCCTTGCCGTCGCCTGAAGGAGTGGAGCCGTCCTTTGTAATTACCACATATGTTCCATCGGGAACAGAGACATTGACTTCAGTGCCGCTTTCTACATATCCTGCTGCTGTGCCGAATTCAGGCTGCGGAGCATATGCAGAAAGAGAGGTGTCGACGGAATTTGGCTTGCCGGGAGTCGGAGTTGTAAAGAACAGGCGCTGAGAAGGATTATTCTCATTTCTTCCGCTTGATATGCCGCTGCGATGCTTACCGGTTTCAAATACATCAACAATTCGTCCCAGTGAGTTGTAAAGATAAAGAGTTTCTCCCGAATTGCTGAGACTGAAAGCAGCATGCATTGCTTTGTCTGTGCCGGACTGCCCGGTACCTATGCAGTAAACAAGCAGATATTCGTTGGATCTGATGATAGTCTGGGGAAAAACAAACTCCAGACCATCAGCTTTGGAAGAAAGTGCATATCCGGTAAGATCGACATCCATGTCGGTTGAATTATAGATTTCTATCCAATCATTGGCATAGGTGGCACGAGGGCCGGATACACTCATGGCCTCTGAAATGAAAACACCATCGTTTATGTTGGCAGTGATAACAGAAGAAAGCGGAGAGGCGGCAGTATAATTGGTTTCGCCGGGTGATGAGCGTGAAAACAGCTGCTGCAGACCGGAGTCAGCAAGACCCGATGAAATGTCCGTTGCCAGAGGATGGATTTCAAGACTGGAACAGAGAATGCCCTGTGGAGTATAGAGGCACAGACAATCGTCATCGCGGCTTAAAGCGAATGAGGTGTGAATCTCGCCTGAAGAACTTACAGTGTTGAGTCCGGAACAGAATACGGTCAGATAATCGTCTGCCTTGAGTATGGTGTTTGAGGGGAATGTCCACTTCATGATGTTGTATCTGTCATCAGTAAGATAGAAGCCGGACAGGTCAATATCATTGAGAGAGCAGTTATAAAGCTCGACCCAGTCATAATATTCTCCGTTGCTGTCGGCAAAGGCGTGGGTGTTGTCGCTCATATACTCGTTCAGAATAACATCATAGAGTGGGAACTCCAGATCTTCGGTATTTGCCACACCTCCAACGTTTTCAGCGCCTGGAGTGGGAACCGAATACCAGAGGAATTCTCCCGTTGAGCTGTCACGACCGTAAGAGACGTTTTTCTGTATTGCAGGGATATCGATCTGCTGAAGGACATCACCGGATGAGTGTGAAAGAATAAGTCTCTCACCGGCTGAACGGAGCTTGAAATTTGAATGAACTTCATAGACACCGTCCCATGCATCAAGTCCTGACATATAGACGACCAGATAAGAATGGGCCTTGATGGTTACAGCAGGGAACTGCCATTTCATCGGTTCGGTGCCGCTGTCAGAAAAATAAAACCCGTTAAGATCAATATCTTCATCTGTATTATTATATAATTCAACCCAGTCATAAAATTCACCGCTTTTGGTCTGGGCATAATGACTGTTTGATGACATGACTTCATTAATAAGCAGATAGCTGTCCTTATTATAAGTGTTTGGCATTTCTATGGACTGCTTGCTGCATCCGAAAAGAACTGTCACAAACAGACATAAGCAGAACACACATGAAAAAACAAGTCGAACCGTTCTGTTCAAGATCTATACCTCCCTGACAGGCTGTATGTCAATGAAATGTTAATTGATAATATAGAACATTATACTACAAACAATACGATCTTCCAACAGTTTTTTTGAAAAACGGCTGAAAGATCGTATGCTGTTATTTTTCTGTATGGCAAGGCAGAGCAAACCAAAAAGTACTGCCATGACCGGGAACGGATTCAACGCCGAAGAGGGCATTGTGCTGCTGAAGAATACTTTTTACGATTGACAGTCCGAGACCTGTGCCAATCTGACTGCGTCGGTGTTCCTTCTCGACCTTGTAGTACCTGTCCCAGATAAGCTCAATGTTTTCCTGAGATATTCCCTCGCCGCTGTCGATGACCTCGATGCGTACAAAGCCCTCATCGCAAAGCTGGCGTATTATAACTGTTCTGTCTTCGCCTGCGTAGTGAACAGCATTGCTCACAAGATTGTATATTACCTGAGAGATACGTATTTTATCAGCAATAACAAAGACTTCGCACTGAGGTTCAAAAACAATGGAAAACCCGCTTTGCTCAATGAATTTTGAATACCTTCTGATTATTTCACGTACGGTTTCGGTCAGTGAGAAACGGGTAAAGTCAAAGCTTTGTGAACCTGACTGCATTTTTGAAAGATCGAGAACATCAGAAACGAGGGAGCTCAGTCGGGAAGTTTCGTCGATTATGATCTGCAGATTCTGCTCATTGTTTTCTCCCGGTATATCACGCATCATTTCTGCATAACCCGATATAAGCGTCAACGGAGTGCGCAGATCGTGAGAGATGTTTGCAATAAGCTCACTTTTTAATCTGTCAACCTTCCCCAGCTCCACGGCAGCACTGTTGAGAGTGTCGGAAAGCTCAGAAAGCTCACGAAAGCCGCCTGCCGAAAAGGTGGTGGAATAATCTGCCTTTGCAAGCACCTTAGCGCTTTTATTGAGTCTGACGACAGGCTTTGAAATAACACGTGAAATAACGAAAGCGATTATCAGAGACAGCAGCACCATAATGACAGTTACACAAATAAGCTGAATCTTAAGGGTGCTGACAGTGCTGTCAACGGGATAGATGGAGGTTCCTATATAGATGACGGCAGAGGCGCTGTCCGTTTCCACCGTACGCACATATACCATGGTTTCCGAAATTCTGCTGCTGTGCTTCGGTACAGGACCGAGGAAGTCGTGAAAATTATATTCCGACTGATTAAATGAGCTTCGGTCGTAGGTCACAGTGTAGCGTCCGCCTGAGCTTACGGCATGATTGTAGAGTTTGTAAAGCTCCCCGTCGGAAAGAGACTGCAGAAGTCTGTAATCTGCCGACATATAAGCATCAAAGGAAATACCGCCCGAAAAAAATATCACTTTCATGGACATATCGCCTTCTTCGACGATACGAGCCGCAAGTTCATACAAATTTTCATTGTCTATATTTGTGGCTATGGAATCGGCGTGCTTTTTTATGCGGCTCTCGGTTATATTCTTGTAAAAGGTGTCAAGCAGAGTTATCTGAAACACCCACAGAAGCAGGAGCGTAAGCCCTGTAAAGCTGAGAAAGCAGATGAGGAGCTTGGCAGTGATGCCAAGTCTTGGCTTTTTCTTTTCAGACGACATCAAAGCGATAACCTACCCCTCTGAGAGTAACTATGAATTTGCTGTAATCGCCGAGACTTCTCCGAAGAAGCTTGATGTGAGTGTCAAGTGTTCTGTCATCACCGTAAAAATCGTAGCCCCATACATCAGTAATGAGTTTTTCGCGTGAAAGAGCGATACCGCGGTTCCTGACCATATAGAAAAGCAGTTCATACTCCTTTGGACTCATATCTATCCGCTTGCCGTCAATATATACAAGCCTGCCTGCAAAGTCCACGGTAAGTCCTTCGAAGGTGACAGTATCAGAAGCGGCAACGGCGGGGTTTACACGCTTTAATATTGCAGATATACGCATCATAAGCTCCTTGGGAGAGAAAGGCTTTACAACATAGTCATCGGCCCCCACCTCAAAGCCGTGTATTCTGTCGTACTCTTCTCCTCTGGCAGAGAGCATGAGTGCAGGAGTGGCGGAAAATTTGCGTATTTCACGAAGGGCGGAAAATCCATCGAGGTCGGGCATCATAACGTCCATAATAATGACATCAAAGGTTTCTTTTCGGCACATTGCAACAGCGGTCATGCCGTCGCCTGCCTCAGATACCTCAAAGTTTTCAAATTCGGCATATTTTCTTATAAGGTCACGTATCATCTTTTCATCGTCGACAATAAGAATCCTGCTCAAGGTAAATCCCCCTTGACAATTTATATTCGTATGTATTGTAGCCCATTAATGTGAAGAATTCATGACGGAGGGGAAAAAAACCACATAAAATAAAAAAGTCCGTTTCAAACGGACGGATTATCTTGTCTGCAGAGCCTGTCGGAGCGGTATTCCGACCCTCCGACAGGCCGGCAGTAAGAACAAGAAGAGAAGTAAAGAAGAATTATCTATATGAAAAAGGGAATGAAACCCTGTTTTGTATGCCCGAAGGCAAATATTAAATAACTGTTCTGTCGCGCCATTTTATCGTATTTCGATTCATTTCACGGGCATCACCTCTCTTTGGGGTACGGTCATATTATAATCGCTGATTGTGTATTTGACGTTAAGGAATTGTACCGATTGAATTAATATGAAGTGAAAGGTTTGTTAAAATGTTGGACAGATTGTAAACAGTTATTTCAAAACAATTAACAGGGCAGCCTTTTACAGCTGCCCTGTCCGTCAGATATACAAATTTATGCAAATACCTTTTCGATTGAGAATACAAGCTGATTATCAATTATCTGACATTCCTTGATAGTGATATCAAAGGTGTTTTCATACTTGAAAGATCCTCCGAATATGCCTGCACCCCAGTTGAGGAAGCTCTCAACATCGGCCATGAATTCATTCTGGCGGATGAAGTTGATGAAAATATCGTTGAGGGCCTCAGTGTTGTAACGGAACTCAGCGTGCTCAGGATTAAAACTGATATCCTTCGGATAGTTTACATTTGCAAGGAACATGGAAAGCACCTTTTCGGGGACGGTTATCTTACCGACTGTTATCTTGTCAAGCATTACGCAGACATGAGGAGCCTCGTAACTTACCTTGAGAACGATACGTGCAGGGAGAGTAAAGCCCTTGTATTTGACTCTTGCATAATAGGTGACCTTGTTGTCGTTAATAACGATAAAGCTTTCGGAAAGCTCTGCACCGTAGGAGGCAACAGCACTTTCGAGCATAGGCTTTATTTTTTCGTAGATGCCATTTACTTCGCTTGTGGAAAATTCCATACGCCCGGAATCGGAAACAAACTCGCCGATGGTGTTGGAAACAACGGTAAAGGTATCAACAGTATCGGTGGGAGCAGCAGGCATATCGTCGTATATAACGAGAAATGCAAGCACTCCGACGCCGATAGCAAGCACAAGGATAAGAGAAACAAATGTAATGATTATGCCCTTAAGAACTTTGCCTCTCTTTTTCTTGACCTGCTCAGGCTTTTTGTCAACTACCTTCTGCACTTCGGTGGGAGTGGGAATGTAAGCTTCCGCAGGAGTTTCGAAGGGAGTTGCCAGAGTACCGGATGTGCCGTTTTCAGAAGCAGGCGCTTCCGCGGCAATGGGCTCTGCATTTTCATCGATTGTACCGCCAAGGGAGATTATCTTGTTTTCTTCAGACATTTTTGCTTCCTCCTTGTTATTTAAGTGTGATTATCGTAACTCCCGCTTCACCTTCGCCGAAGGTGCCGAGTCGGAAGCTCTTTACATGGGGGTGTCTTCGGAAGTGCTGATGCAGGCCTGCGCGCAGGGCGCCTGTGCCCTTGCCGTGGATGATCCTTATCTCGCCGAGGTTCATTACAGCGGCGGAATCTATAGCGCTGTCGACCTCGAGTACAGCCTCGTCAACGGTCTGACCGCGAACATCGATTTCGCTGGTGGCGTCTCTCGACAGCTTCTTTGTTACAGTGTAATCTCTCTGCTTTACCTTTTCTGCCTTCTTATCAGGTGCCAGCAGACGAAGGTCAGCAAGCTTGACACGCATTTTAAGAGGTCCTGCCTGCACCTCAACGTTGCCTGAGGAATCAGGCTCCTTTGAGAC
>JAZSNZ010000042.1:0-7489 GCA_045536645.1 Acutalibacteraceae bacterium | reverse complement strand
ATTGCAGATTTTGTTGAGAAAATGCCTTCGTGCTATGCAGATGTCTTTACTCTTCATTACGTCCATGATCTCAGCGCTGTGCAGATTGCAGCCTTGCTTGAAATAAATGCCTCTACTGTCCGCAAGCGACTTCAGCGAATCCGTCATGCGGTATCCCAGAATTTACCCAAGGAGTATCCATATGAATAATCAAAACTGTCTGAATACTGAAAATATGCTTTCTGCCGCAGCACGTATTCTTGAAAGCAGACTTTACCCTCCTCCCCCTTCCTGTGATGAGCTTCGTAGTCTTTACTCAGTTTCCGATGAATATAATCAGAAAATACTTTCCTTATCATATCTCATTATAGCAAGAAGATCTCGCACAAAGACTGTCAGGACCGTTTTTATCGCCGCCGCAATTGTTACACTTCTCATAGTCTTTGCAATCTGTATGGGAGCTTCGGAGGGAATTCTCTTTTCCATGAAAACAGTCGATGTCCACAAAGCAGACGGCACTCTCAACTATACGGAAATAAAAAATGAGAGGAATGTCATCACTGCTTCCGATTTTGAAATTGTTGTTTTCCCAAAATACATACCCGAGGGCTTTGTCCGCGATGTTTCATTCAGAAGTCTTACAAACGAACAACGGTATATAAACGGAGAGGAATATTTTGTCTTCACCCAATCCTCACTCTGTTCCACCACCACTTTCAATTCCGAAAAGTATCAGGTCTGCTCTGTTCAGATTGGCGAGAATATAGCATATTATATCAATGTTCCAAAGCAGAATTACACCTCCATCGTCATGGAGTGCCGTTTCGGCCATATCTCCGTTTACGGCACAATTTCCATCGAAGAATGTATAAAAATACTTGAAAATGTAGCACCGATGTGATTTTAAGTCACATTTTATCCCCTTAAACGGTTAATTATATTAGCAGATCATTTCACAGGACTGTTTAAGGAGGAATATTTATGAAAAAAGTAATTTCAGCTATTCTTTGCATTGTACTTGTCTTTTCCGCAGTTTCCTTTTCCGCCAATGCCGCTGCCCGTCTGACATATGTTACAAACTCAGATGCCGGCATTGCAAAAGTCGGCAGCAAGATAGTCGGCACCGGCTCTGCCTCCTGCGATTCCAGTGTAACGGAATATTTCATAATAAATGTTGCAATCCAGTCAAGAACACGTTATACGACAACCGAAAGCTGGCGCAGCGAAAAAGTTGTTACGAATACTTCCACTGACTGGAGTAAATCCGCAGCCGGTTCCGTCGATTACGACAGCACAAAGGAATACCGCACCAAGGTCACTATCATAATTCACCCCGCTGACGAAAGCGATGTAGTATACAACTACAAATATACCGCAATTTACAGACCTTAAGCATCTGCTTTGTTTATTTTAATCCGTGAAGTGATCTGCAAAAGCTTCCACGAAAAATACAATCATAAGCCGGTGTAAAAATGTATAAACTCATTGATATTGAAAAACAGCTCAGAAGTTATCTGTCGGCATCAGTTCTACGGCAGTTTTCCCGTTCGGTAACCAAGGATGCAGTGATTCTGTCCGCAAACTCCCATCACGAACTGTCTGTATCCCTCTTGCACGACTGCATCTGTATTCATTATGCCGATGAGCATCAGTATTTTCATTATTCCGATGATATGGACATTTCCGATGTTCTGGAATCTATCGGCATTTTTATCAATGAGCTTATGACAGGCACACTGATCTATGAGCGCATCTATTACGGTCGTGTCCAGACTAAATGCCGTGTTACTCTTGTAAACCGCATCTCAAGACGCAGGGTGCATTTAAGAGACACCGTTATCTCCTCGGGGCATACCAAAAATGCCCCAAAGCTCGTTCTGCATGAAAAGATATTTTTCATCTGAGCAAAACCCGAAGGCAGCAGGCACGAATATGCCTGCTGCCTTTTGTGCATTGTGTCTGTTTTGAAATACATCATTTTAAGCAATCATACAAGTGTATGTATGGATATGGACTTTTCGGTTTTTTCGTTGTATAATCATAATGAAATAAAAATAATTTCAGGAGGCTGCATTTATGAATAACTTGGAGCTTTTACGAGCCAAAAAAGGCTTTATATGCGATATGGACGGTGTTATTTATCACGGCAACCGTCTGCTGCCCGGTGTACGTGAATTTGTCAAATGGCTCCAGGACAGCGATAAGTCCTTCCTGTTCCTTACAAATTCCAGTGAGCGTACCCCCATGGAGCTTCGTGCAAAGCTTATGCGTATGGGTCTTGACGTCAGCGAGGACCATTTTTACACAAGTGCTCTGGCTACCGCTCGCTTTTTAAGCCGTCAGGCACCAAACTGCACCGCTTACGTCATCGGTGCTCCCGGTCTGCTCAATGCACTTTATGAGGTCGGCATCACCATGAACGACATCGACCCCGATTACGTTATTGTCGGTGAGACCTCAACCTACAATTATGACACTATTCTCAAGGCCGTAAAACTTATAAACAACGGCGCAAAGCTTATTGCCACAAACTCCGATATGACCGCTCCCTCTGAGTCGGGAATCATTCCTGCTACCCGTGCACTTGTCGCTCCCATTGAGCTTGCTACAGGCAAAACTGCATATTACATAGGCAAGCCCAATCCCCTTATGATGAGAACAGGTCTGCACAAGCTGGGCGTACACTCCGCTGAGGCTGTAATGATCGGTGACAGAATGGATACTGACATTATCGCAGGTATGGAAAGCGGCCTCGATACCGTGCTCGTTCTCTCGGGCTGCACCACTCTCGATGAGCTTGAAAACTACGCATACCGTCCTCACTATGTTCTCGAAGGCGTTGGCAGTATTGTGGAAGGCGTAAAATAATTTTGGAATATTATGTAATTCCTGCGTGCTTTGTACGCAGGAATTTTTGTATATCTGCTTATTTTTTACATATTCTATATTCCATGAAAGGTCGTGAAGCGCATGAATATTTCCCCCGAGGAATACAGCAGGCTCGCTGAAGAAAAATCCCCTTCCTCCCCAAGCAAAAAGAATTATGTAAACTCTTTTCTCATCGGCGGTGGGATATGCGTTATCGGTGAGCTGATGACAAAGTTCTATGAGCATGTCTGCAATCTGGAGCTGACACAAGCTCGCACTGCCACATCTGTGACTCTCATTGCCATTGCAGCAGCACTGACTGCGCTGGGTATTTTTTACCGCATAGCCAAGGTTGCAGGCGCAGGTACGCTGGTGCCAATTACAGGCTTTGCAAACTCTGTAGTCTCCCCTGCTATGGAATTCAAGCCCGAGGGGCAGGTTTTCGGAATCGGCGCGAAGATATTTACTATCGCAGGCCCTGTACTGTGCTTTGGTATTTCAGCGAGTGTGCTGTATGGGCTAATTTATTGGCTGTTTACACTGTTTATGAAGTAAGAAAAAAAGGCTTGCCGTAGGGCAAGCCTTTTTTTATCTGATTGATTTATTCAATGCATGCTTAATTCTTCCTTATTTACCGTCGATATTCTACAACCTCTCCGGTTTTTTCCTGGCTGACAAGTTTTCCTGTGGGGTCAAAGGTGTATTCGAACACGTAACTTGTTCCTCCGATCGTGAAAGAGCTGGTTGCAGGCGAGAAGAAAGTGGTGGCGATGCTTTCGACATTCCAAAGAAGCATGCCGGAATCGCTCATGGAAAGCTCACTGCCAAGAGAACCCTTTACAGAGTAAAATTCCTGTGGTGAGCCGGCGGTTGTATCGCATACCAACAGTATTGCTGTATAGTTGTCGCGAACCATCGGCGTCAGTTCTTCACTGGAAATCTGCCAGATACCATTATCAAACAGATAATTCAGCACAGCTGCAATTTCGTATCTGCCGCCTGCACTCTGGTCTTCGTCTTCCAGCTTGGGTACCGAGTACGCTGACAGGTAAATATTACCATTGTACTCTATCATATCAGTAATGTAATAATATGCATCCTCACCGCCATAGGAGAAAGAATCAGTAATATTGCCTTCACAATCAACCTTTACGATTTTGGAGTATTCATTTAACATATGATTGCCGAGTTGGACAATGTAGCCATCTCCAAGTCGTGCTGCATTCCAGATTCCGTAATTGCCCACCTCAGTTTTCTTGATGTATGTTTCTTTCCCGTCCGCAGAATACCGACTTAAACAGAAAAAATTTAAATCCCCACGGCTGATCACAGCATAGCTGCCGTCTGCGTTTTCAAGAATTTCAGCAATGTATTCGTCCTTGAAACCGTTGCTGAGCATATGCTTCCAGAGGATATTGCCATCCGAATCGATTTTGGTCATCCATGCATAGGAGTATTGAGAGCTTCTCCATGTTGGCGTTTCTCCGTATGCAATCACTCCGTCAGATACAATGCTGAACCCATTTATCCAGAATTCGGATACGGATACACTCCACAGGAGCGTATCTCCGTCATATTTTTCGATAAAGCTTTTGTCGTGAACCTCAAAGCCGAGCGTGGCATCCTCTTTATATTCTGAACGATACTCATAATGGATACCTTGCTGATCGGGAATCATGAATCCACCGGTATAATTCTTATAGTTCCAAAGGTTTTCAATATCTTCCGACGTGTGGTTATCCTGCAGTATCTCATACCCTCCGATTTCTTCAGCAGAAAGACTGTTGGCAATAACTTCCGCTGTTTTTGAGTAAGTGAAGGTCTTTGTCGTGATATCTCTGTACACCGCCTTGATCTCACCACGGCTCAATCCGCCCGTGGATAGACCATATTCGTCGAAAAACTCAACAGCATCACTATATTCTTTAGCCTCAACAGTTATGAACCCGATAGAAATCAGCAATATGAGGCAGGCCGCAAGAGATGCAATTGCTCGCCATGTCCTGTTGTTTTGTGCAGACCCGGGAGCCGGTTGTATTGTGTGAAAATCCAAACATGCTTCAGGAAGCTTGGATGCAGCATCGTAAAGTTTCTGTTCCATTTCAATCCTCCTTGTTTCGCAGTGCGGAGATGGCGCGTTCATACCGCTTCTGAGCGGCGCCTGAGGTAATTCCCAGAACAGAACCAATCTCCCTGTGACTCAAGCCACCTACGATTTTCAGTGTCACTATTTCCTGCTCTATGGGAGAAAGTGACGAGATCAATTCCATGTATTCAAATCGACTGTCTGACCCGGCAGGTGCTTCCGCATACGATCGTTCCCGCTTTGATTTTCGCAGCAGATCGTAGCACAGATTGCGTGCGACCCGATATAGCCACGCCTGCTCTTTGCCGGGGGTACATCTGATTCCCCCGGACAGAAGTTTTACAAAAGTGTCATGCAGGACATCCTCGGCAAGATATCGGTCTTTGGTGATAGAAAGTGCATAGCGAAATATGCCGTTTTTGTACTGCTCATACCAGCCGTGTATGAGTGACTGGTTCATAACCATCACCTCCTTCTGTAAATAAGACGATTGAAACGATGAAAATACGACATAACAGATTTACAATTTCAGAATATTATGATGCTGTCCTTAAGTAGATTCCCATATTCAATCAAAGGCTTGCCTTGCGGCAAGCCTTTATTTTATCTGATTGATTTATTCAATGCTTTTATCAGTTCGTTGCTTATTATGGCGCAATTTTCTATATGTACCTTTTTGTCTCTCACAAATACCGTCAGAGAATCACTGTTTTTTCGTATCTTTGTTATTTCGTCAAAGCGATATGTGTATTTATTGCCTAAAAAGGATGTATATTCGAATTTTTCATCTGAAAGTATTCTTATCATCTGGTTTTTCCAGCACATCAGCGCTGCAATGCCAATCAGAATCGAACCTGCCGCTACTGCCATCATCCATAAAGCATGCCTGAAAATAAATGCCACGATAAACCCTATGGCAATAACAAACATAACAAGTCCGATTCCCATTACGTAATCAGGCAGATACATATCCGCACGCGGCTTATTCTTTCTGTCTCTCTTGCTGAACAGTGTTTCAAGTATCAGAGCTATAATTGTCGTTTTCATTTTTCCCACCTCTTTTGTTTAATTATAAGCTACATTTTGACAAATGTAAATAACCGCTTGTTTCACCTGGCGGACACTACTTTGAATATCCAGACAAAAAGTGAGAAAGCTAAAAGCAGTATTTTTTCAGGAGGCGGTCCGCTTTGAGACTCGGTCGTGGAATTATTGAATTTGAAAAGCCGCCCAGGGTGGTTTCCTGTGCGGCGGTTGTTGGAAAAATGGAAAAGGAAGGGCCTCTGGGTACATGTTTTGACCTTACCCATGAGGACAATATTCTCGGTGAGGATTCATGGGAAAAGGCCGAAAGCAAGCTTCAGCTCGAGGCTGTAACTACCGCTCTGCAAAAGGCAGAGCTTAAATGCAGTGATCTGGATTTTCTGTTTGCAGGCGACCTGCTCAATCAGTGCATTGCCTCAACTTTCGGACTCATAACAACAGGTGTGCCTTTTATAGGTATGTACGGCGCATGCTCGACTATGGCCTCCACTCTGATGACTGCCTCTGTTTTTGTTTCCGAAGGGTGTGCATCTCTCGCCGCTGCTGTGACCTCTTCTCATTTCTGCTCCGCTGAACGGCAGTACCGTATGCCGCTGCAGTATGGCGGCCAAAGGCCGCCTACCGCTCAGTGGACCGTCACAGGCTCAGGCTCGGTTATTTTAAGCGGTGATGAAAACACTTCATCAGTCGGCATAACTGCTGCCTGTGCAGGCATCATAAACGACCTCGGAATAAAAGACCCCAATAATATGGGGGCTGCTATGGCACCTGCCGCATGCAGCACCATAGAGCGCTTTTTCTCAGTGGGTAACCGCAGTCCGGAAGATTATGATGTAATCATGACAGGTGATCTGGGCTTTGTGGGCAATGATATTTTAGTCGAGCTTCTTTCTCGTGACGGCATCGACTGCGGCAGCAGGCTGACTGACGGCGGTATGCTGATTTACGACCGCAAGGCACAGGATGTTCATGCAGGAGGTTCCGGCTGCGGCTGCAGTGCCAGTGTTCTGTGCGGTTATTTCCTGCCGAAGCTGCAGAGCGGAGAAATAAAGAAAATGCTGTTTATTGCAACAGGTGCTCTCCTCTCCCCCACCAGCTCTTATCAAGGTGAGGCTATCCCTGCTGTGGCACATGCCATTGAGTTTTCGGTATTATAAAAAAGAGAGAAGCAAAAGCGTCTCTCTTTTTTCATTAAAACACAAATCCCACTTCCGGTCTCTCCTCGTCAGGAAGCATACAGTAAAACATATCTTCTTCGTCTTCTTCCCACTTGCTCTCGGGAAGTATTTCGGGGTCGATATCAAATTCTTCGCAGAACTCCTCGTAGGTGGGATATCTGCTCTTATCCCATACGGGCGGAGGATTGAGACTGGGATTCAAGCCAAATGTATAGCAGTAGTCAATATAAGCACCGAACACCATTTCCATCTCTTCGTCCCATTCAGGGCGGCAGTTTATATTTTCGGATGATACTTTTCTTCCGTAATAATAATGATCGAACATATCAAACTC
>JAZSNZ010000176.1:0-5849 GCA_045536645.1 Acutalibacteraceae bacterium | reverse complement strand
CCTCCGAAGAGTTCGAAATATTCATATAACCAAAGGCGCCTTCATCAATAAGCTTTTAGGCGCAAATGATATTTTACCACAAATTCCGACTGCTGTCCATTAAAATATTTATTTACGCTAAAACGAGCTTGAATCGTGCCTGCATCTGCATTTTTGCTGCATATCATCAGTCTGAAAAAAGTATCAAAGGCTCTTGTTTTTTGTACAGCGTTGGTGTTAGTATATAGGGTATATAATATAAAAATTTAAGGAGAAGCACATCGTGAACAAGGCAAAACGAATTATAGCCATACTGCTCTGCACCGTTCTTGCATTGCTCTGCATCGGCTGCAAAAAAAAGATAAGGCCACGGTGGTTACACTGTGGCATGTATACGGAGGTCAGGCGGATTCACCGCTCAATGCTCTGATTGATGAGTTCAATGCTACTGTCGGTGCCGAAAAGAATATAAAAGTTCAGGTAACAAGTGTTACCAACACCAATACCATACACGAAAACGTTTTGGCATCGGCATATAATGACCCCGGCGCACCTGAGCTTCCGGATATGTTCATTTCTTACCCCAAAACTGTGCTTGCAATGCCTGATGATACTGTACTTCTGGATTATTATGACTACTTCTCCGAAGAAGAGATAGCAGAGTTCATTCCCGAATTCATTGAAGAGGGTATCATAAACGACAGACTTACTGTTCTGCCTGTGGCAAAATCCACGGAGATAATGTTTGTAAACAAAACTGATTTTGACCGTTTTGCCTCAGACACAGGAGCTCAGCTTTCCGACCTCGAAACATGGGAAGGGCTCTTTTCTCTTGCAGACGACTATTATGCATGGACTGATGCAAAAACGCCTGATGTCAGAAATGACGGAAAAAATTTCTTTGTTCACGACTATCATTTTGATTATTTTCAGGTAGGTGTGGAATCTCTCGGAGATGACTTCTTCTCGGGCGAAGGGCTTGCCTTTGGACCTGCCTTTGAAAAAGTATGGGAACCCTATGCCACGGCCACTCTTGAGGGCGGCGTCTGGCTGCAGAGCGGCTATGCCACCGAACCGCTGAGAACAGGCGACTCCATAGTTTCCGTTGCCTCTTCTGCAAGTGTTCTTTATTACTCTGACACCGTAACATATCCGAATAATATTTCCGAGCAGGTTGAGATGATCGCAATGCCCTGCCCTGTTTTTGAGGATGGAGAAAAACTTGTAATGCAGCGCGGTGCGGGTGTATGCACCGTAAAATCCACCGCCAAAAAGAATGAGGCCTGTATAACATTCCTCAGGTGGCTTACTGATTCTCAGCACAATGTTGATTTTGTCACATCTCTCGGATATATGCCTGTCAAAACAGAAGCATTCGAGAAATATCTTCCCGATGCCATCGAAAACCTTACTGACCCAAAATACGTATCCCTCTACAATGCATTTATTGAAACACAGCAGGAATATACATTCTACAATGCCCCGAAACTTGAAAGCTACCTTGATCTTGAAACTCGTTTCGAGGAGCAGGTTCGCAGCAAGCTCACACAGGGCAGAAATGCATACCTCAATAAGGAAGGCTCTGTAAAGGAGCTTGTAAAATCCACACTTGAAAATTTCAGGAAGGATTATGCAGGATAAGATTTAATAAGGCGGTGACTGCAGATGTTTGAACAATTGAAAAAGAAATTCAGACTGCTTGCAGTTGCCAACAGGCAGGAAGTCAGTATGAGGCACAAGCTGAATCTTTATTGGATCAGCATGCTTGTGGTGATTCTTGCAGTAATAATGCTGGTTCTCAGTATTATGGGCGTGTTCTCAAACTCTCAGGTGAAACTCGGAGATACGCTTGAACTTCAGCAGCAGAATACTGTTGCAGCTCTTACCGAACACATGGACACCCTTGAGGCTCAGGGCATATCGATGTCCGGAAAGCTGACAAAAGAGCTGACCGGTTTTCTGAACGAAAACAACATCGCATTTGCTCAGCTGAATGATAACCCTGAGCTGATAGCAGGTCTTGAGGACAGAATGTACGATGTACTGAACAATACCCTGCAAACCTCGAGATGCAGCGGTGTGTATATGATAATCGACGTTACCTCAAATACCGCCATTGAACAGTCAGACATCTCACGTGCAGGCCTGTATCTGAGATATTCGGACCTCAGCGGCGTCAACACCACAAACAAGCACACAGTAATTTTCCGCGGTGCGCCGGAGGTTGCAAGAAGTAAAAAGACAGAGATGCACAACCGCTGGAATCTGGAGTTTGATACCTCCCGTTTTGACGGTTACGCAAAAACAATGACCAGCGCAGACGGACGTCTGGCAGACAGATGCATCTGGACGGAGCGCATGGCTCTTAATGAAACATGGGAAAGTGTTATATTGCTTTGTGTTCCGATTCTTGACAGCAACGGAAATGTATGCGGCGTGTGCGGCATTGAAATAAGCGATATGTATTTCAGGCTTTCCTACTCTTCGGCAGATACCGCATACGGAAATACTCTGACCGTACTCATGCCATGCAGAGGCGAAATGGCGGATATGGCGGAGGCCATGGTCGGACAGTCTGAAGACGTATATCTTCCCTCAAACGGAAAAATAAAGATAGCCGAAGGAAAGCATTTTTACACCTATTCAATGGGGAACGACAAATATCTCGGGATACATAATCATTTAGGCAACGAAACAACATACGGTGTTCCGATCGCTGCCGTTACAATGCTTCCCGAAAACAGCTTCAACCGTGTGGCAACTTTTGAACGAATAGGCTGGACACTTGGATTCCTTGTTTTCCTGCTGATTGCAATAACCTTATCCCATTACCTTTCCAAGCGATTCGTGTCACCGATTGTAAACGTCATAGAGCATATTCAACGTGATGCTGATATGGAAGATCAACATTCAGGTATTGAGGAAATAGATAATCTTATGCAGTTTGTAAGGAACAAGATGCAGCTGCAGGGCGAAAACAATCTGCCTCCCAATATCGAAGTTCTTTTCAGGACATTCACCGGGCGCGTAAAGACTCTTACCGCAACCGAACGCATTATATTACAGTATTATATAGACGGATACGATATCAATCAGATTGCGGAAATGGCATTTATAAGTGTTAATACCGTAAAAAAACATAACACAAACATTAACCGAAAGCTTGAGGTTTCTACCCGTGAGGAGCTTTTGCTTTATATCGATTTTTATCGACGATGCGGACGTATTGACGAAATATCAAGTAAAAGCGCATCGTCAGGAGGCTGATAAAATGCGCAAGGCCATCTTTATGATAATTTTTCTCCTTGCATTCATGTGTGTATCAGGCTGCGATTTGAAAAATGATACTGGAGGTCCCGAAATGCTTGACGGTCCTGGAATGGTGTATATTGACAGCGACTATCGGACGGATTATGCCAATATTCTGCCCTTTGATGAACAGGACGGATATCCTTTCTGGGCCGTTGCCTATATTGGAAAAGGCGATGCAGGAAAGAACAGCAGGCAGCTTTATATAAATGCGCTCTTTGCCGAAATACCCAATGACAAAGCAGAGGAAATCGTCCATTTCGATGCCGGCGGTGATGAATGGTACCTGGTTATTCCGCGATACAGAGATTTCTATGACATCATGACAAAGGACGAAAAGCTTATTGGCTCAGTGCATCACGGCACTCCTTTTACTGTATGCTGTAATGACAATTGCCTTATCCGATATTACGGACATGGCGGCAGTGAGTTTTCTCCCGAAAATGACGGCGAAAAACTCATCTGCACAGATGCAATATGGGATATTACGGAATATGTAAAAAACAGAATATAATCATAAGACGGGTTCGATAAATTTGGACTCGTCTTTTTAATTAGGCATAATGCACAAACATCAAAGATCAAATGTAACAAATCCGACTACTATCGGGTAGTATATTGGATCGGGTAGTATATTGGGATGAAAAGAAGAGAAATACTACTCAATAGCATTTATTTCCGAAAAAACTCACTGTACAATTTACAATAGCAAAGGCACAAAAACAAAAACGGAGGTAAAGAAAGATGAAAAAGTTACTCGCAATCGTAATGGTACTTATTGTCTGCGCAGCAGCATTCGCAGGGTGCGGCAAGGGTGAAGCTGAGGTCAAGAGTGAACCCTATAATGTAGGAAACTTCACCGTAAACGTCCCCTCCAACTGGAAGGCATTTGTTGTCACCGATATGTTTGCAGAAGATCCTTCTGCTGCTAATCCTGATGCAATCCAGATCTGCAAGGGCGGAAAAACTGAGTTTGATCTTTTCACCAAGCCTTATGTTCAGATCAATTTCTACGGTCCCGAAACTACTCTCATGGAACCCGACGCCGAGTGGTATGACGGTGCAGTTATGCTCGATGATATAACTACAGGCGCATACACATGGAAGGGCTTCACCGCAGAAGGCCTCCTCGGCGACAAGATGGCTATTCTCTGGACAGGCGAAGCTGACGGTGTTCAGTATCAGGCAACTGTATATTTTGGCACCGACGGAACTATCTCCCTTGATGATGCAGGTCTTCTTGCAATTCTCGGCAGCCTTAAGGCAAACTGATAAATTATTTTTATTTGCAGAAAAGCATGTAAGCTCTTCCTGTATAATAATATTTATTGAATTAAGCACAAGTTTGTTTTATACTGTTAATAAACGAGCCGAAAATGGTCCTGCCGTTTTCGGCTCACTTATTAAGACAGGCATAAGGGAGGAGATTTTTTGAAAAGAACAAATAAGATAACGGTGCTTATTCTGCTGCTTGTAATGGCTCTCTCCATCGGAGCCTGCAAAAAAGAGGCTGATCCGGAAGTCGGTCAACCGAACACTCAGCAGCCTGGCACAGCATCAACAACAGAAAGCACAACAGTTGAAAGTACCACATCTGAAAGTACAACAATCGAAAGCACGACAACAGAAAACATCACAACAGAAAGCACATCAGCCGAAAACACAACAACCGAAAATGAGGGTTCGGTAAAAATCATAAACGGAACCGTCGGAGATTATACCATAGGATATGATCCCGAGAATTTTGCCTATTCTTCCGAATATGGCAGCGACACATTCACATACACCAAATGGGACGGAGAAAGAAACGTCTACTACAGCGTTTACGTCAATGATATGGACGCAGATGCGCTTGTTGATGGCCTGCTTCTTCAGAACAGCGACAGATATGATAACTGCAGTTCCTCCTCTTTTACCTTAGGCGAATATGAATATGAAGTAATGGCGGTATACTGCGACAGGGAAATTGATGCCCCTGACTACGATCTGCATTTTTTCCTCATAGAAAGCAGTGAGGGATGCTATATAATCGAAACACAGTTCCATTCAAGTATGTATGGGGAATTCTATGTGGATATCAGAAATCTTATAGATACAATTCACATAAAGAATGCATTAACCGCCTCAGAGGGATCGTCCGAGGATAATTGCCCCGAGCCTCTCGCAATGGTCGGAAAATGGGAACGCACCAAAGTTATGGTAGAAGGCGAAGAGATTGACTCTGAACCCGGAATCTGCACGCTTTCCATAAAGGGAGATTCCGAGGACAGTCTTATAATAACTTATACCGACAAAGAGTTCCCTGATAATAACTATAAAAACAAGCCGATGAATATCGACAGCAGAGAAATGTATTATAATTGCGGAAACGATTGCTGGGTGGCCGACGTTGATTATGTTGGAAGATTTGATACTACCTTTGCAATAACTCTGACTGAGGACAACATCCTTATACTCCAGAATTATTTTCTGCTGGACGGAGCACCGTCAGTCAGCTATGAGTTCTTCGAAAGAGCCGACTAAAACTGTTCCGCTGTTTCCGTACGGCAAAAAGAGTTTGT
>JAZSNZ010000077.1:0-7796 GCA_045536645.1 Acutalibacteraceae bacterium | reverse complement strand
TCAGAAACACCGCTGCCGCGACGAGCGATAACAGTACCCTCGAAGAGCTGGATTCTTTCTCTCTCGCCTTCACGGATCTTTACGTGAACCTTAACAGTATCACCAATGTTGAATTCGAGCTTGTCAGCACGCAGGCTGCTTTCGGAAATGAGTTTCAATGCGTCCATTTTTAATATCCTCCTTAGATTTACAGACATTCATACCCGAAACCGACAGAGGAATGCCCACCTTGATTAATTTCAACCGCGGCGAAAAGAGTACCGCCGGAAGGCCCGTGTTTTCCGTACACACAAAGCATGGTGTATTATAACACATGAAAACACGATATGCAAGCTATTTTGAATCTTTTTTGAAAATATTTTGCATTATATTGTTAGTCAGTTCTTTTGATTATATCAATTACCGTAAGTGTGACACCGTCAGTTCTGAATTTCACCTCGACATCAGCAAAATTCATACCGTATATACGCTCGGGGTTATTGTGATATGAAGGTCTGGGGTCAAGGGAAAGAACGCCGATAAGCGCTTCCCTTTTGTCTTCAGAGACCGTTTCGAGCAATGACTTTTCACACTCAACTGTCAGGGTTTTCTCAGAAAATCTGCCTGTAAAACCGTTGGTTGCTTCCTGTATGCAGTCAGCATAAGGCAGATATGGCTTTATGTCATAGATGGGTGTACCATCCAGAAGATCTGCACCCGATACTGTTATCACAGGCCCGAGAACATCGTCTGTCTCAATTTTTTCAATTTTCACAGCCGACAGTCCTATGGGATTGGGGCGAAAAGGCGAACGTGTTCCGAACACACCTACCCTTGTATTGCCACCGAGCCTGGGCGGTCTTACCGTCGGTGACCATTCACTTCGCACTGCTTTTGAAAACTGCCAGATTATCCATAGATGAGAATATTCCTCAAGTCCTCTGACAGCATCAGCTATGGCATACTCACTTTCAAATATTATTTTTGATGTGAGCGAACCGACAAGTCCGCTCTGTCTGGGAATACCGAACTTTTCACTGAAATCGCTTTTAATGTGTGCTATGGGTTTTATGATAAATTCTTCGCACATTTCCCTTTGCCTCTCCCGAATACTCAACAGATAATCTGCCTATGATAATTATATATCAAATCATTTTATTTGTAAAGCTTGTATGTATATGCTCCACATAAAGTTGACTTTGCCGTTTTGATGTGATAAAATTAAAGAAATATTATTAATTGAGGTGTTGAGGCTTGGAAAACGAGCTCGTACTTAACAGAGAATACAGCCAGATAACTGACCTTTATTTTGCCGTATGGGAAGATAAGGGTGCAGCCAATTATATCTGGGTAAAAATTGCTGATAAAAAGCTTGAAACAGGAGTTCAGTCTGTAGCTGAGGATCCTGTCGCCGCAAAACTTGAGGGTAGTACAAAAAAGCCCTTTATCGAGCTTATTACATATGCCGAGGACGGTACTCCCATCCTTAATTTTGACCAATCCGAAGAAGACCTTATAAAAGGCGAAGCAGGCAATGATATTCCCGACGAAGCTCTTGAGAATTTCAGACTTGCTCTTCAGAAACTGGATATTCTCGGCTGGAGAAATCATTTCCCCTCCAACCGCAAGGGTATCTCCTGGCGAATAGATATCTACAAAACAAGCGGCCAGAAGCACATGGATGGTCAGGCCCGTTACCCCATGGAGTGGGGTGCATTCAGCAAGGCCATGAGCGAGCTTGTTGAAAGTACAGAAAACTAAAATAATCAACATCTGAGGCTGTCAGTTTTTTGCTGACAGCCTGCATTAATATACGGAGGTCTTACACATGCTGGGCGTTCTGGTAAATACAGGTACCGTTCTCCTTGGCAGTACCATCGGGCTGCTGATAAAGGGCGGTATTCCAAAGAAGCTTTCGGGTGCTGTGATGCTGGCTCTTGGACTGTGTACCGTTGCAATAGGCATCGATGGTCTTGTCAAGGGCGGAAATATTATGGTGCTTATAATCAGCATGGTTCTCGGCACTTTCGTCGGAACACTGCTGAGAATAGATGACGGCATCAACAAGCTCGCTGACAAGGTCACGGCTAAGTTTTCAAAGAGCAACAGCGAAAGAAGCTTTTCTGAAGGCTTTGTAACTGCCTGTCTTGTATTTTGCGTCGGCTCAATGACCATCGTAGGCTCACTGCAGTCAGGTCTTACAGGAAATCACGAGCTCATCTTCACAAAGTCTCTGCTCGACTTCATTTCCTCAATGATGCTCTCGGTTACTCTCGGTGTCGGAGTTATCTTCTCATCAATATTTGTTTTCCTGTTTCAAGGGGCCCTGGTTCTTTTTTCAGGCTTCCTTTCCCCCATTCTCGGCGAATACGAGATAGCGCAGATATCCTTTGTAGGCTCACTTATGGTACTTGCTCTTGGTCTTAACATCATGGGCATAACAAAACTCAAGGTTGCAGATTACCTTCCTGCCCTCATCATAGCTCCCCTGCTTTGCTATGTTCCCCTTTCGATATTTCAGTCATAAGAGGTGTAAATTATGAGAATTGGTCACGGTTACGATGTTCACAGGCTGGTTGAAAACAGGCCTCTAATAATAGGCGGTGTTGATATTCCTCATTATTTCGGTCTGCTCGGTCACTCCGATGCAGATGTACTGACCCACGCTGTCATGGACGCTCTTCTTGGCGCTGCTGCTCTCGGTGATATCGGTCTGCATTTTCCCGATACCGATGAGCGATACAAGGGCACTGACAGCCTGCAGCTTCTCTTCGAGGTATGCAACAAGCTGCGAAGCAAGGGCTTTGAGATATCCAATATCGATGCTACAATACTTGCTCAGAAACCCAAGCTTCGCCCATACATTCCGCAGATGACCGAAAACATTGCAAAGGTCTGCGGCATACACATCTCTCAGGTAAATGTCAAAGCAACCACCGAAGAGAGTCTTGGCTTCACAGGAACCGAACAAGGCATTGCCGCTCATGCTGTTGCCCTCATAATGTAACAGGATAAAATCCGTCTGCATAAAATATTGCAGACGGATTTTTATTATGAAGGTGAAAATTATGGAAAAAAGAATACTGACTATAGGGTCTCTGACCCACACTATCAAAGGCCAGGAGCTTCTTCTGAGAGCAGGAATATCCGCCCAGGTCAAGAAGCTCTCACCCCAGCAGGATACAAACGGCTGCAGTCAAGGACTTGAGATATATCGCACCGACCTCGATAACGCACTGCATATACTGAGTGAATCTGGAATACGTGTAACTCACGTTCGCGGTGGCAGCTTATGATATATCTTGACAATGCCGCAACAACCTCACCAAAGCCTGCTAAGGTAATAGATAAATTAATTAACGGTGCAAAATACTTTTCGGCAAATCCCGGGCGAAGCGGACACAGCCTGTCGCTTAAATGTGCAGATAAGCTTTATGAATGCAGAAAAAATATATCATCGTTCTTTAATCTTAATGCACCGGAACGCTGTGTATTTACCTACAACTGCACAACAGCCATCAATATGGTACTTAAAGGCACTCTGCAAAAAGGCGACCATATTATCATCTCTGACATTGAGCATAACGCCGTTATACGGCCTGTAAACTCGCTGGCTGCACATGGTGTCGAGGTCACTAAAGCCCATGTAATCAGAGGTGACTTTGATGCAACACTTGAAAATTTCAGAAAAGCAATAAAAAGAAACACACGCCTTATTTTCTGCACTCACGCATCAAACGTCACAGGCGATGTACTTCCCGTTTATGAGCTTGCAAAGCTTGCCAGGGAGCACAATATTCTATTCGGTATTGATGCCGCTCAAAGTGCGGGAACGCTTCCCATCGATATGACGAAGCTCGAAGCAGACTTTATTTGTATTCCGTCACACAAGGGACTTTACG
This sequence comes from Acutalibacteraceae bacterium, assembly GCA_045536645.1. GTDB lineage: Bacteria > Bacillota > Clostridia > Oscillospirales > Acutalibacteraceae > JAISGQ01. Next base: position 3,915 of record JAZSNZ010000077.1, on the reverse strand, counting down.
GAATTATGGGCTGCGGTGCACTGCTGCTCAGCGAAAAAGCAAAACTTCGGGTTCTTATAGAAGGCGGAACAGGCAGCGGTTCTCTTCTTCCCACTCAGCCGGAAGAATATCCCGATCGCCTTGAAAGCGGAACTGTCAATCTGCCGGGAATCATCGCAATGAGTGCAGGTGTTGACTTTGTCCGTCAGCGAGATATAAGCGAAATATTCGGCCACGAGTTAGAATTCTGCAAACAGCTTGAATATGAGATTGAAAAGCTCGGCAACATCACTGTTCACTCATGCCGCGATGATTCTTGGCGTACCCCGCTGACATCTATTACAGTAAATGGCATGGACAGCGAATCTCTGGCAATGAAACTTTCCGAAGAGGGGTTTGCTGTCAGGGGCGGCCTGCACTGCGCCCCTGATGCACACCGAACCATGGGTACTTTAGACGGCGGTACGGTACGAATCTCTCCATCCGTCTTTACTTCTCCCTCTGTAATACCTATGCTTGTAAATACACTGAAAAAGTGTTAGAATCCTCCCGAAAGAGAGTGATTCTATGAAGCCCCTTAACACTTTGAGCATTGCACATGAGTTTATCCGTGCAAATGTGTGCGAAGGTGATATATGTATTGATGCCACCGCAGGGCGAGGCCGTGATACCGCACTGTTATGCGAGCTTGTGGGAGAAAACGGGCATGTCATTGCCTTTGACATTCAGGAAAATGCAATAGAAAGCACAAGGGAGCACCTTGAGAAACTTGGTTTTTCCGACCGAGCAGAGCTTATACTGGACGGTCATGAAAACATGGAAAAATACGTTGATGCAGGCACTGTTTCCTGCATTGTATTCAACTTTGGAAGGCTCCCCGGCGGAGACCCAATGATTTTTTCAAAGGCAGATACAAGTGTAAGGGCTGTTGATGCGGCACTGAGACTGCTCAAGAGCGAAGGTGTTCTCTGTCTGTGTATATATTACGGCTCTTTCAACGGTTATGACGAGCGCGATGCATTGCTTGACCATCTGAAGGAACTTGACGACAGGAAATATACCGTACTCCTTTCGGAATTTGTAAACAGACGCGGCGAGCCGCCTCTTTTAGCTTTTGTGTGGAACAGAGGATAGCAATCCCATACAAAAGAATAAAAATCACACTGAATATCACTGCATCGGCCTTATCGGGGATTTCCGATAAGGCTTTTCTGCATGCCATTACAGCAATGATACTGCCGACGGTACAGGCCAGTGACTTTACAAGCGAACCGATATAATCCTTTGCACCAGTTATTTTTCTCAGTCTTATAAAACACATCAGAGGTGTAAAAATATTACTTGCTATCATCACAGCAAGTATCCCTGCCACACCAAGCCTTGGCACAAGCAAAATAATAAGCAGCAATCGAAGTACTCCGTCTGTTACATTGTATTTAAGCAGACTTATCTGTTCTCCAAGTCCTCTGAGAATGGCGGTGCATATTGTCTCACAGTACATCAGCGGCACAAGAGGCGCAAGGGCAGTCAGCAGCATCGCCAGCCGCTCTTCATTATATATAATTATCCCCCATTCTTTTGCAAACATCAGAAACACCGCACCAACAGGAACTGCAAAGCAGACAGTTAAGTTCAGAGCTTTTTCCACTGTGGCTTTTACTTTCTCATTTTTATCGAGCGCCTTGTATCTGACAACCTCAGGAATAAGCAAAGCTCCTGCTGAGGTAAGTATTGCTGAGGGAAAGAACAGCAGCGGCACTGCCATTGAATGTATCATTCCAAGCTGTGAGATGGCAGAGCTTCTGCTCAGTCCAAAGGACACAAGACACGATGGGATAAGCGTACTTTCGACGGTACGCAGTGTTGACGTGAGATAGTGAGATGCTGTTATCGGCACAGCATGCTCGAATATTCGCCTGCCGATATTGTCAGGCGACGAAAGTTTTGCTTTTCGGGAAGCAAAATAGAACACTGTTATCATCATACACCCTGCAAATTCCGCAATGACATCTGAGCACACAACCGCAAGACATCCGCTCGCAGCATCCATTGCAATCCTTGGAACAATTATCATGCAGGAAACAAGTCTTATTATCTGTTCAAAAAGCTGCGATACAGACGGCATAAGCATTTTTCTGCGTGCGGTGTACCACCCTCGAAACATTGCAGACATGCTGACAAATGGCAGTGCAAAGGCAATGGTACACAGGCTGTTGACTGTTCTTATATCCTTGAGCCAGTGCAGAGATATAACCCTTGACATACATACCATTATTATGCCTGCACAAATTGACAGGACTGTACTGATAAACATGCATCTTCTCAGGACTCCCCTGCATGAGCCTTCATTCCCCGTTGCCAGTTCCTGTGATGATATTCTTGTAACTGCAACGGACATTCCCGACACAGAAATTCCGGAAGCAAGGACATAGACAGACATAACAAGGCTATACAGGCCAAGTCCTTCAGCTTTCAGACTGCGTGCAAGCTGCATATTGAGATACAGCCCGATAAGCTTCATCATCATCGAAGCCACAGTCATAATTACTGTATTTTTAGCAAATGCAATTTTTCTTCCATACTCCATTTTATCACCTTAATCTTAACATAAAATAATCTGCATCGTGTCCCTGCAAACAGATATTTTTTCTTGACTGGAGGAATAGTGCGTGATATAGTTGTTTTTAACGAATATCAACTCAATTCGGAGGGATATAATATGAACAACTATAAGATAGAAACCAACTGCGTACAGGCAGGTCATACGCCGAAAAACGGCGAACCGAGAGTTCTGCCCATTTACCAGAGTACAACTTTCAAATATGACAGCTCCGATGATATGGCAGCACTTTTCGACCTTGAGGCTGACGGCTTTTTCTACACACGTCTTGCAAATCCCACCTGCGATGCTGTAGAGAGAAAGATTGCTGCTCTCGAGGGCGGTGTTGCAGCTATCCTCTGCGCTTCCGGTCAGTCTGCAAGTATGTTTACCCTTGTAAACATCTGCCATTCCGGCGACCACGTAATCTCCTCTTCCGAGGTTTACGGCGGTACATTCAATCTTTTCAACAAAACTCTTCGCGAGCTTGGCATTGAGGTCGATTTTGTCTCCCCCGATGCAACAACAGAGGAAATAAATGCACTTTTTAAGGAAAACACAAAGTGTGTATGGGGCGAAACCCTTTCTAACCCCTCTCTCTGTGTTCTCGATATTGAAAGATGGGCTGCTATCGCTCATGCTCACAACGTCCCCCTCGTTGTAGACAATACCTTCCCCACCCCCATCAACTGCAGACCTATCGAATGGGGCGCCGACATCGTCGTTCACTCCACCTCCAAGTATCTTGACGGTCATGCAGTAGCTCTCGGCGGTGTTATAGTCGATTCCGGCAACTTCGACTGGACAAACGGCAAGTTCCCTGCATTCACCACTCCCGATGAATCCTATCATGGTCTTGTTTACACCGAGCATTTCGGCAAAGCAGCATTTGCCGCAAAGTGCAGAGCTCACATAATGAGAGATATGGGCGCTATCATGGCTCCCATGAATGCATTCCTCCTCAACCTCGGCACTGAGACTCTCCACCTGTGTATGCCTCGTCACTGCGAAAACGCACTTAAAGTCGCAAAATGGCTCAATGAGCACGATATGGCCGCATGGGTTTCCTACCCTTCACTTGAGGGTGATAAATACTATGATCTGGCAAGCAAATACATGCCTGACGGAACCTGCGGTGTTGTAACCTTCGGCATCAAGGGCGGCAGAGAGGCTGCTACTGTATTTATGGATGCTCTCAAGCTCTGCGCTATCGTTACCCACGTAGCAGATGCAAGAACCTGCATTCTCCATCCTGCCTCCACAACCCACCGTCAGCTTACCGATGAAGAACTTGTTGCATGCGGTGTATCTCCCGACCTGCTCAGACTTTCAGTAGG
>JAZSNZ010000095.1:0-2868 GCA_045536645.1 Acutalibacteraceae bacterium | reverse complement strand
GCTGCTGCGTCTGACCGTTCTGCCACTTCTGATAGTTGGCTTTGGTCAGCCTCTCGAACAGACCGCTATAGGTTTTCACGATTTCAAAATAGTTCGAGTCATCGTATGCGACCATGACGAACATAAAGAAATCTGCAAAGTTCGTAAAGCCGTTGTCGATGATGGCATTGCAGAGCTCTTTGCACATTTCGTTTTTCTCTGCGACACCGACCTGCTCGTAGGCACCAATGTCGAAATTGTTGCCCGTGATTCGAGCTTCGGGAGGATACTCCTCCTTGCCCTTTTTACGGCAGGTCTCCGTATCATGGATGAGGTAGTCATACTTACTACGGATATTGATGACCGCTTCAATGCGGTTCAGGGCTTTCTTGCCTGGGGCAGAAAGCTTGCTGAAGACGGTCATTGCGTTGTTGTAGGTTGTGGTGTTCGGCCACACCAAGATAAGATGCACATGGTCTTTGCGGTGCTCCGACTTGGTATCCTGGTCAACACTATGTACGCAATACGCATAGGGAAGCTCGACCAGGTCACCGATTTCGGCTTCCCAATCGGAGCGCATGTTCTCGGGGTAGAGAACACCGACCCAATAACGATTTTTCCCGCCAGGCTTGATTTTTGGCGTCGGTTCAGTTATAATATCAGTAGATACGCTTTGAGATTTGCTCTGCTTGGTTTCGCCGCCTGCAGGGCTTTTCTTTTTATCGATCGGCATGGGATACCTCCTGCTTCCTATAGTAGGCAATCCACGCCCGAACAGTACTGGCGGCAACGCCGTAATGCTCCGCGACCTCTTTGGCGGTCATCTTAGCATACAGTTCCGAAAGCTCCTTTTCGGAAGGTCTCTTCGTCGGCTTGCCTCTCGTTTTCCTTATATCCCTTAAAGGCATATGACATCTCCTTTCTATGTAATTATCTATAGTATACCTTATTATTCATCCTTTGTCAATCTATTTACAATCTATTATTTGTCTATCCTTGTCTTCCGTCTTCCGTCACAGACTTTTTGGTCGTAGTTGACAAAAAGTCTGTGACCACAAACACCAACCCAACAGCTCTTCCCAACTTTTTCGGTAAATAAGGGTGACAGACATGGGCTGCGCCATGCTGTCACCTTACTGTCCATTATAAGAAACTAAATTTCCGTTCGTCAAGGGGCAAGGGGGTTGTATTTGCTCCGCAAATCTCCACCCCGCAAGTATGCCCCCTTGACTTCTCTACCTTAATCCACGAGAAATTTCATCTCGTTCGTCTCTCTCTCGTTCCCTATTACGGCGATTTACAAACCAATCCCAAGCAGACCTACCGTCCCGAAGCTTAATCTCTTGCATAAACTCTTGTTGTTCAGCAATCTCACCCTTCAACTGCGAGACTTCTGCACGCAAGTAATCAGATCCTAACCTAACTCTTCTAAGTTCAACTTCCATCTCCTGGTTTTTCTTCTCCTCAGCAATTATCCGTTCATTCCTATTTGTAACTTTAAGTAATTGCCTTCCTAAAGCTCTCAATTCTTCTAAAGCCCTCTTTAGAAAAGTACTCGCTTCAGCTCTGTCAAGCAACAACTTATAATCATCTTCCTTGACAACGACCTTTGCAGGCTCTGCAGCCTTCGTCAAGCTCTTCTTTCTCGCCGCTATATATTCCACTTCTATAGGCTTCTCAGGCTGATTTATGACGTCTAAAACTACCTCAGAAAGCATTTTCCGATCTCTCATGCTCTCAATTTCGTTTTTAACAACTTCAAGCTCCTTTGAACTTGAGGCAATCTCTTGCCGTAAAGTATCCGCCTCTTGCTGTAATTCATGCAGCTTTCTCTCGGCTTTGTAAATCTCTGTACTCTTGTGTGCTGTGCTCCCTGGGTGCAGTACAGTCATACCACAAAGAGCACACAAATTGCCCAAGTGTTGGTTCTCACTGGCTTGCCACTGCATTTGCTCGGTTTGCTGCCCCTGGGCTGCACAACCTTGCTGCTGCAGCGCCCTGGAAATAGAGGTCTGCACCTCCATGCCCTTGGTGTACCCCCTGGCAACTGGAATATAGTCCAGGTGGACATGGGGTGCGCCCTCCTCATCGGCATGATAATACGCACCGATGAGCTCCAGGTTTGGGTTTCTGCGTTTCCAGTCATCGACGAAAGCTCGCAGTATGTTGCGCCCCTCGGCTTTGCTGCATACTGGCGAGCCATCGGGGTTGCGACCATAAATGCCGATTATCATTTCATAGACTGGATGCTTTTTTTCATCCTTGCAGATTTTGGCATAGTAGTCCTGGATTTTTCGGTCTTCCTTGGTCTGCTTGGCATTGTATGCCTCGCAGGCTTGACCGAAAATCCGCTCATAGGCAACCTTGGGGTCTTCATCAATCCATATTTCGAAGTGACCCTCTGGGTCGATATGGTCTTCCTTCAGTATGACCCTGGGATTGCGTTTGTTGTGCTCCCTGGCTACCTGGGAGCCGTTATGCGTGGATATGGTTACTTCTCGGTCTTCATTGTACATTTGCAATTACCTCTTTTCTGTCGGTTTCCTATAGTATAGGAGAAAGACAGAAAAAGGGAAGGGCAAAGACAATAACCCAATATTACTTTTGGCATACCAAAAGATTGGGCTGGCTGCGGCCAGGGGGGTAAGAAACGCAAAACACGCTGCAGATCCGCAGGACTGCAGCGTGTTTCTTCTCAATCTTCGATTGGTTCGGTGGGTGTGCTGGTGATAACCCACCGTCCGTCGGGCTGCTGCGTCTGACCGTTCTGCCACTTCTGATAGTTGGCTTTGGTCAGCCTCTCGAACAGACCGCTATAGGTTTTCACGATTTCAAAATAGTTCGAGTCATCGTATGCGACCATGACGAACATAAAGAAATCTGCAAAGT
>JAZSNZ010000225.1:0-5880 GCA_045536645.1 Acutalibacteraceae bacterium | reverse complement strand
TCTGGGCAGGCTGCTGCGACGATGAGCTTACAAAGAAGACCATAAAGGCAACGTTTGAGTCTGACGGTTATCTTTGCGATACTCATACAGCAGTAGGCGTTGCCGTTTACGATGAGTATATAAAGGCTACAGGTGATGCAGAGACTCAGACCATCATTGCATCTACCGCAAATCCCTATAAGTTCTCAGGCGATGTACTTGCTGCCATCAGCGATACAGTTGATGCAGAAAACGAGTTTGAAATTCTTGAAAAGCTCAACGAAAAGTCAGGCATGGATATCCCCGAGGCACTGGCATCGCTGCGCGGCAAGGAGATACGTTTTACAAAGTCCTGCACAAAGGAAACACAGACCGAAGCTGTATTTGGTCTGCTTTCCATCAATTAAAACTGAAAAGCCCGGTGCGAGAACGGGTCTTGCTCCGGGCTTTTTGCAATATTTATTTTGCTTTGAAGGTCGAGCACTTGGTGTCGTTGTCGCTTACAGCGAAGTTGGGGCCGACCTCGATCATATCGGCGTGGCAGCAGTCCTTGCCGTCATGATAAGTGCAGTTGGTAACACAGCACTTGATGTGGTTGACTCTTTCCTGGCAGCTGCCGGAGCCGCAGTTGTTAGTGTTAGACATGTTTTACACCTGACCTTTTTATTATTAGCGGTATGACCGCAAGCTTATTATTACACACTGATTTGTATATATACGTAAAGGAGGCGCGGAAATGGCGGTATGGACAATTGCAGATCTGCATCTATCCATTGGCGGTGACAAGCCGATGGAGGTTTTCCGCGGCTGGGACAATCATGTTGAAAGAATAAAGAAAAACTGGGAAAATCTGGTCGAGCAGGACGATACGGTGGTGCTTGTGGGTGATTTGTCATGGGCGATGAAGCTTGAGGACACTGCGGCGGATTTTTCCTTTATTGATTCGTTGCCGGGCAGTAAGATTATTATCAAGGGAAACCATGATTACTGGTGGGGCACTGTAAAGAAAATGGAGCAGTATCTTGAAACAAGCGGATTTTCCACAATGAAGATACTCAACAATAATGCATATAAGGCGGGGGATATCGTCATATGCGGAACCCGTGGCTGGAGCTACGACTGCCCTGCGTCTGAAATCAAGATATTGAATCGTGAAGTCGGCAGGCTCAGAATGTCTCTTGATGAAGGAATAAAGCTTGGTGGTGAGCCTGTGGCTTTTCTTCATTATCCCCCTGTTTTCGGAGATTATATCTGTGAGCCCATAATGGATACTCTTAAGGAATACAATGTAAAAAGAGTGTACTACGGACATCTGCACGGTTCATCAATCGGAAAAGCGGTAACAGGTCTTTTTGATGGAATAAAATTCCGCCTTGTATCCTGTGACGGCAATGCCTTTGCGCCTGCGCCTGTTGATAACGCTTGAAAGAGCAGCATTAATATACTATAATGGTGATAAATTATGGATGTTCAGCCCAAAGATATTATTGAACTTAAAAAGAAGCACCCCTGCGGCAATTCACAGTTTACCGTGCTGCGAGTGGGTATGGATTTTAAAATAAAATGCAATGGCTGCGGTCACGAGATAATGGCACCTCGAAAGGCCATCGAAAAAAGTATAAAAAAGATTACAAGGCCGCAGGCTGATACCGAAAGGAAAGATAACAATGTTTAAGAGACTGTCGGGTGCCGAAGCTCGCTTTGTCGAGCTGGAGCAGAAGATGTTTGATCCCGATATTGTCAACGATCAGGCAATGTACAGGGATATCATGAAAGAACACAAGTCCCTTGCGCCCATAGTTGAAAAATACAGAGAATATAACAAAGCCTGCGAAACTGAGCAGGAAGCAAGAGAAATGCTTGAAATGGGCGGAATGGAAAAGGAGTTCCGTGAGATGGTGGAAGAAGAGCTTTCTGTTGCCAAAGCTGATATCGAGCGCCTTTCCGATGAACTGAAGATACTTCTTCTTCCCAAGGACCCAAATGATGATAAGAACGTAATCGTTGAGATAAGAGGCGGTGCAGGCGGCGAAGAGGCTGCACTTTTTGCAGGAAGTCTTTTCAGAATGTATTTAATGTATGCTGAGCGTGTTGGTTGGAAAACAGAGGTAATGAATGCAAACGAGACCGAACTTGGCGGATATAAGGAAATCAGCTTCATGATAAACGGTGAGGGTGCGTATTCAAGACTCAAGTTTGAAAGCGGCGTGCACAGAGTGCAGCGAGTTCCCGAAACTGAGACACAGGGCAGAATTCACACTTCTACCGTAACTGTAGCCGTTTTGCCCGAGGTCGATGATGTTGATGTGGAGATTAACACAGCAGACTTGAAAATTGATTATTTCCGTGCAAGCGGAGCAGGCGGACAGCATATCAATAAAACAGAGTCAGCAATAAGAATAACACACCTGCCTACAGGCGTTGTTGTTGAATGTCAGGATGAACGCAGTCAGCACAAGAATAAAGACCGTGCGATGAAGATTCTTCGTTCGAGAATTTACGAAATAAAGATGGAAGAGCAGAACAGCAAGATCGCAGCTGAGAGAAAGGCGCAGGTAGGTACAGGTGACCGTTCTGAGCGTATCAGAACCTATAACTACCCCCAGGGCAGACTTACCGATCACAGAATAGGTCTGACACTGTACAGGCTTGAGGCCATACTCAACGGAGATCTTGAAGAGGTGATAGACTCACTTATCACCGCAGAGCGTGCAGAGCTGCTCAAGGCATCCATGGAAAACAGCGGAAAGGACGCACAGCAGTAATGGAAACAAAACTGTTAAGAGCGGAAGGGGCATCTGTCAGACTTGCAGGAGAGCTGCTGTCAGAGGGGCAGATAGTTGCGATACCAACGGAAACTGTATACGGGCTTGCTGCCGATGCATTCAACGGCTCAGCGGTCTCGCAGATATTCAAAGCAAAGGGCAGACCGCAGGATAATCCGCTTATTGTCCACATTTCTGATATACGTCAAGTAAATTTGCTTGCCGGGTATTTTCCAGAAAAAGCAGTGAAGCTGGCAGAGGAATTCTGGCCTGGCCCTCTTACAATGATACTTCCGAAGCGTCCCGAGATACCCGATGAGGTCACATGCGGACTTGATACTGTGGGAATAAGATTTCCCTCAAACAAAATTGCACAGGCTATTATTACTGCTGCAGGAACACCCCTTGCAGCACCGTCTGCAAACCGTTCGGGAAGTCCGAGCCCGACAACTGCACAGCATGTTTTTGAGGACATGGACGGCAGGATTCCGCTTATAATCGACGGCGGCGAATGCGAAGTAGGACTTGAGTCTACAGTAATTACTCTTGCTGCCGAAACACCAATGCTGCTCAGGCCCGGTGCGATAACATACGAACAGCTCGAAAATGCAATCGGAAAGGTGGATATCGCTTCTGCGGTGCTTTCTGAGCTTGCCAATGAGGAAAAGCCTGCATCTCCGGGAATGAAATACAAGCATTATTCTCCGAAAGCGGAGGTAATAATACTTGATGGTTCCATTGAAAAAATAAAGGATTATATACAGCAAAACTCCGCAGATGGAGATTATATGCTGTGCTTTGAGGGTGAGGTGGAATTTTTTGAACTTCCTGTTGTGACCTACGGCACAGAGAACGATGCTCTTTCGCAGTCTCATGATTTGTTTTCTGCTTTGAGAAAGGTTGATGAACTTGGGGCAGGAAGAGTGTTTGCACGCTGTCCTTCTGCAGAAGGTGTTGGACTTGCGGTACTCAACAGACTGCTTCGTGCCGCGGGCTTCAGAAGAATAACTCTCTGATGGGAGGGGTAAAATGCCGTTTGTGTTAGGGCTTACAGGTGGAACAGGCTCCGGTAAAAGCTCTCTGAAAACATTGCTTGAAGAGCTTGGATATGTATATATAGATACAGATGTACTGGCAAAAAAGGTCATGGACCCGAATTTGCCTTATTTAGGCCGAATCTTAAATGCTTTCGGGGAAGAGGATATCTATAAAGATGGAATACTTGACAGGCGTGCCCTTGCAAGTAAAGCTTTCTCATCACACATTTCAACGGCTGTACTCAATCTGCTGACTCATCCTGCCATTATCGAGATGAGTCTGGTCATAATAAAGACGTGCGGAAAAAACGGTAAGGCTGTAATTGATGCACCGCTCCTGTTTGAAGCGGGAATGGACAGTATCTGTGATGCTGTTCTGGCAGTGATAGCACCTGCTGAAATACGTATTGAACGCATTATGAAACGTGACGGTATATCCGAAGAGGATGCTCGACTGAGACTGCAGCGTCAGCATGATGATGAGTTCTACAGAGAAAATGCCGATTATGTTCTGATAAATGACTCCGATATTGCATCGCTTGAGAGCAAAGCAAAGAAGCTGCTCGAGAGCATGGCGGTGAAACAATGATAATTGAAAGCAAAAAAATATTTAAATTATTTACATTTCTGCTTGTAATTGCTGCTATAATACTTTTGGTATCAACAGCATGGACAAGACTGGAAAAAATGATTTATCCAAAAAAATACTCAGAGTTTGTCGAGCGTTATTCTGCTCAATACAATGTAGATGAAACACTGGTTTACGCAATTATAAAGACCGAAAGTTCCTTTGACAGCAATGCAGTATCCGATGTAGGCGCTATTGGCTTGATGCAGATAATGCCCGAGACATTTGAGTGGCTTCAGACCAAAATGTCCTCAGAAGAAAAGCTTGGCAGCGAGGCGCTTTTTGAACCGGAAACCAACATAAAGTACGGAGTGTTCTTTCTTTCCATGCTTATGGAGGAATTTGATGATATAAGGCTTGCTGCAGCGGCATACCATGCAGGGCGAGGACAGGTCAATGAATGGCTTGACGACAAATCGGTTTCCGATGACGGAAAAACCATTGAGTCGATACCGTCCCGAAATACAGCGCACTATGTTTCAAAGGTAATAAGAAATATTGAAATATACGAAAAAATCTACGATGAAAGGTGAAAAGGACATGAGCGAAAAAAGCAAGGCAGAGCTTCTGGCGGAAGAACTGCTCAATTCAAAGAAAAATCCTCAGCAGACTGCAGATGAATCTGTTTTTGACGAGGCAGAAAAATTCTGTGTTGGCTACAAGAAGTATCTTGACGATTCCAAAACTGAGCGAGAGGCTGTTATAGCCTCCATTGCAATAGCTGAAAAAGCAGGCTTTGTACCCTTTGACAGAAAGGCAAAGTACAATGCAGGCGATAGGGTATATGTCAATAATCGCGGCAAGGCTGTTATATTTGCGGTAATAGGCAAAAAGAGCGTCGAAGAGGGAACACGTATTCTTGCAGCACACATTGATTCCCCCAGACTTGATCTTAAGCCTGCTCCTCTTTATGAGGCTGAGGAACTTGCGCTTTTTAAGACCCATTATTATGGCGGCGTCAGAAAATATCAGTGGACTGCAACTCCTCTTGCACTTCACGGCGTAGTGTGCCTCAAGGACGGTACAACAGTGAATGTCTGCATCGGTGAGGATGAAAGCGATCCCTGCTTCTGCATTACTGACCTTCTTCCTCATCTGGCAGCAGATCAGAGCAAGAGAACTCTTGCAGAAGGTATAAGAGGCGAGGAACTTAATATTCTCATCGGCAGCAGACCTCTCAAGAGCGATTCCGGCAGCAATCTTGTAAAGCTCAATATCATGAAGATTCTTAACGAACGTTACGGAATCGTCGAAGCTGACTTCTGGTCTGCAGAGCTTCAGGCTGTACCTGCGGCAAAAGCCAGAGATATCGGATTTGATCGTTCAATGATCGGCGCATACGGCCACGATGATAAAGTGTGCGCATATCCTGCACTTGCAGCAATTACAAACATAGATAATCCAGAGTATACTGCTGTGGTCTGCCTTGCAGACAAGGAAGAAATAGGCAGCGAGGGAAGTCGGATCGTAG
>JAZSNZ010000162.1:0-4510 GCA_045536645.1 Acutalibacteraceae bacterium | reverse complement strand
TGGTGCTGTCATATAAAAGACCTCACAAGAGAAATCAACGGGCAGACCATCTACCTTTGCATTGGTGGAGTCAGAGCCTACAACGAAGACAAACTCTACGCCAAGAAATCACCTGAGAGATTCAAGGTGTTTGTAGGATGGCAAGTAAGAGTGTGCAGTAACCTTATGCTCACATGCGATGGTTACAGCGGAACAATAGAGTGCCTTACAGAACTTGACCTTTTGGAGAAAGCCACTCAACTATTCAGACAATTTGAGCCCAAGAAAGAGGAGAACTTATGCCTCCTTGAAAATCTTGGACGAACTACAATCACTGAACAACAATTTTGTCAGATTATCGGCAGACTGAGATTATATCAAGCACTGCCGACCGAACAACAACGCGAGCTCCCGGAAGTTATCTTGTGAGACCAGGCAATTAACGCCGCAACAAGAAATTATACCTCCAACCTTAATTTCGGTAAACGAGAGGGTGAGGATATAACCTGTTGGAACATTATGCAGCTACTAAACGAGGCTGTCAAGGCGAGCTATATTGATAAATGGCTTGAGCGCAATCAAAATTGTACAGACTTTGCAATAGGAATACAAAAGGCTATTGAGCATACAGATGAAACATATAGCTGGTTCCTAAGCTAATGGGCAACCGCCCGGAATCGACCGAAGAGGATCATTCACCTAAGACGTGAGTGGTCCTCTTTTTTTATTTAACCAAATTACAAACATATTAAAACACAAATTATTATGCTATACTACAAATTTCAAAACTACGAGGAGTTTAAAGAGATTTTCGGACTCAACTATCATGCAAACGGCACAAAGAGCAGAAAGAATAAAATTCTTTTGTCATTTATAAAGAATAAAGCACTACTGCACACAGCGGTGATAACAGGATATTTTGAACTACTGCATATTTCAGACATGCAGACATTGAAACAGACGCTGATACAAAAGATAAGAGAGCAAGCAGCTTGTCTGCCTTATTGCGTAGCCCTGATTGACAAAGTATATGGTAGCAGTAAATACTCCACAGACGCAAGCAACGGAGTATGCGAGGATGGAGATTACAACAGTGTGCGTTACATCAATCACGACAATGATGGTAGAATCTTTAAAATGCGATGCGGTAAGTTCTTCCGCACATTGATACTCGACACAGAGATTGGCAAAAGCCTACCCGAAACTGTCATAAATTGGCTATGCGAGGAATTTGCGCTTGAATGGAAAGCATATTCGGTGGGCAAAATACCAAAGAACACTCTTTATGTGAACAAGGATTTTGAACGTATATACTCATCGGAAGACCTCGAAGGTAATTTCGGAAGCTGCATGGTGGACAAAGGAAATCACTATTTCTACAGCAATTCGGTAAAGGCGAAGGCTGCCTATCTTGAGAACAACGATGGTAAGGTAATTGCACGTTGCGTGATCTACACAGAGGTTCTTGACCAGGATGATAAAGAGTGGCGCCTTGCTGAAAGACAGTATTCTACCAATGGAAACGAGATTTACAAGAGAGCACTCATCGATGCTTTGATAGAGAAAGGAGAGATTGACGGTTATAAAGCTATCGGAGCAGGATGCGGCGATGCACGTTCATTCGTAGACACAGGGGGTAATTCTCTTTCGAATAAGAAATTTCGTATAAACTGCAACCTTGAGTATGATGACTATTTAAGCTATCAGGATTCATTCAAATGGTACAATATGGAGACTCGTACAGCTACGAACTATGGGGATGGAGATTATGACCTTGCAACAACTGAAGGAGCATTGGTAGATGACGATTACGATGCATACGACGATTATCACGGTTACTCATGCTACGAGACTACACTATGCTATCGAAACGGCCATGAGTATTATGTAGACGTAGAGAATCTTGGAGATTTTCGTTGGGTAGAGAGTGAAGACGCATACTATTATTATGACGAAGTAGAAAAATGCACACACTGTAACAACTATTATGTCGCTTCACAAGGAGTTTATTCCGAAATTACAGAAATCTACTATTGTTGCGGGGAGTGCCTTGATGGTGCTGATTATAATTATAAGAAAGCACATTGGCATTATAGCGAGTATGATGCCGACTACTATGAGGAAGAAGATAACATCACACACTTCAACGAGTGGAACCAGGAACAGAATCGCTATGTAAGAAAGACAATCCACATCGACAGTCTAAGAAATAATCTTATAGAGAACGACTGGCGTAGATACGGTGATGAATACTTCAACGAAGTGGATATTGAAACAAACCTACCATTCGGATACGCATTAACCTTGTGTGCCTAACTAATCACTAATCATTAACTATTAAAATCAAACACAATGGAACTACTAAAAACATTATACAGCATTTATTCTCCGTCAGGTGGAGAAAAGAAGATGAGACGATTCATCAAACGATGGATTATGAACAATATTCCGGTAGCAGAGGTAACGACTGATGCCAAAGGAAATATCTATGTGACGAAAGGAAAAGCAGAGAGCTACCCTTGTATAGTTGCACATATCGACCAGGTGCAAAAGAAGCACAGCAAGGATTTTGTCTGTATAGAATCGGAAGATGTAATTTTCGGTTACTCGCCAAAGAATCATCGACAGGAAGGTTTGGGCGCAGATGATAAAAACGGAATATGGATTGCACTTAAAGCACTCCTTAAATACCCGGTAATGAAAGCCGCATTCTTTGTAGAAGAAGAGATTGGATGCAGAGGCTCATCGCAAGCAGAGATTGCATTCTTTGAAGATTGCAAATACATTATACAATGTGATCGTAGAGGAAACAGCGACCTTATCACTTCAATCTCATTTACCGAGCTTTGCAGCGATGAGTTTATCAAGGCTACAGACTGTGAATTGTTTGGATACAAGCCTAACGATGGAATGATGACTGACGTGCTTGAGCTTAAAGAGCGCGGTGTTGAGGTGAGTTGCATCAATATGTCTTGCGGGTATTACCGTCCGCACACTGATGAGGAGTTTACCGATAAGAATGACCTACTGAATTGCTTTGCCTTTGTACAGCACATCATAGAGAACTGCACTGATGTCTATCCTCATAAATACGAGGGTTACAGCTATGGTAATCTTTATTGGGACGAGCTTGAGGAACTGTACATGATTGCTGAGGATGTACTGAGGAGCAATCCTGATGTAACCGGCGAAGAGCTCAAAGATTGGTACGGCTACTATTTCAGCAGACTCGACGCGAGCGACTATCAGAGTATCATTGACGAGGTACGAGAACTGAACGAGAGTATTAACGATGAAAAAGATATTGCTTAATTATGGAGACAACAGATAGAAGTCAGGAACTTGCTATGTATATATGGCAGATTCTTAAAACGCAGATGACAATCATCATGTCGTGGGGCATCGACCCTTCAAAGGCAAGAGTAATAGACAATGGTATCGAACTGCATATTCGGGGTTTCCTGCACACGGGATTTTTGCAGATTACCTTAAACGAGGGAGCAGACCTTTTTGAGATTATGCTATTATCAGAGAAACGCGAAACTGTGAAATTCATTGATGGTGTATATCTCGATTGTCTGGTAGATACGATTGACAGAGAGGTGGAGAAATGTGATAATTACGAACAGCGTATAAGTGAGTATTTGAGAGAAACGCAAATATCATAGAACTGCGATTTTCACATAATCCATACTATCAGGGAGGGGAGTTTTCACAAAATCCTCTCCCATTTTTTGTATCCAAAAAACATTCACTAATACTCAAAGTGAACGTTTCGCTTATAATCAACCACTTACAAAAAAGCACAAAAAGAGAACATTCATTATTATTTACGAACCAATAAAACTGAACATTATGGGACTTAAATATTCAAAGACAACAGCGGACTATCTTGTATGGTCCGATGCAATGAACCTTATCAGAAATTTAGCAAAAGACGGGAACCATAAAATCTCGCTTCTTGTGGCTACCGGTTGTTTCACAGGATTGAGAATTTCCGATATTCTTGCTCTAAGGTGGCGACAGATACTGCACGCCGAGGAGTTTACTATAATCGAGAAAAAGACAGGCAAAACAAGGACAATCCGCCTGAACGCTCAACTGCGGCAGTATATATCAGAGTGCCACAGCTACATAAAGCCGACGGGCATTAGAGCACCGGTATTCCTCAGCCAAAAGGGAACGGTATTTTCCATTCAGAGGATAAATGTCATTCTGAAGGAGATTAAGATACGCTACCGACTGAAGATTAAGAATTTCAGTTGCCACTCGCTCCGCAAGACCTTCGGCAGGCAGGTTTATGCTATGAACGGTGAGAATGCTGAGCTTGCACTTGTGAAGCTGATGGAGCTATTCAACCACAGCTCCGTTGCAATCACCAAACGCTATCTCGGACTGCGACAAGAAGAGATTCTCGAAACGTATGACAGCTTGAGTTTCTAAACTACTACACACAATTACCCCCGAACGACCTTATTACATAGGTTGTTCGGGGGAGTGATTTTAACCTATTTTTATTTGATTATTTTCA
>JAZSNZ010000242.1:0-4316 GCA_045536645.1 Acutalibacteraceae bacterium | reverse complement strand
GATAACATAATTTGCCACGACTTTCACCTGCCCTTTCTGAGGTAATTATACATTATCATCCCCAGTGTTACAATCTCCTCTCGGTAGAGTTAAGGGTCTCAAAACTATCCTCTACCCCAAATACAAGTAAAAACGGAAAATTTTATATTTTGTCCCAAATCGTCAAAAACCGCAAAAAGTTCAATTTTTGCAAAACCCAATATATATGTACAGCAAATCGCCCAAAACACTAAATGCTGTATAAAATAGTCAATTTTGTCAATTATGGCGCATTTTAGCGACTTATATTCAAAAAAAGTTACCAAACCCCTTTACAAACAGCCGAAAATGGTGTATAATACAGTCAAACGAATTGTGGCAAAAAATGGAAAATACTGTATTTTGTGTTGAGTTATGCACTCTCTCAATATATGTTGTATTTTATGCAAAGTTCGGGGAAAGCTAGTTTGTTTCAGATTTTGAAATAAACAAAAAAATTCCCCATCCTTTCGGATGAGGAATTAAGTTGGTCGGAGTGACAGGATTTGAACCTGCGACATCCTGCTCCCAAAGCAGGCGCGCTACCAGCTGCGCTACACCCCGTAGCAACTTCTGTATATTACCACAAAAATTCTCATAATGCAAGTACTTTTTTTAAAATTTAAATTTATTTTTTTGACAAAGTATGATATACTCACCTGTGGTGATAATTTATGAGAATGAGAAAAAAACCTAACTTAATACCAAGAATGGAAAAATGCGCCGCAGTGCTTGTAAACGAGCCTGAAGAGCGCAAGGGAAACTGGCTCAGTGAAACACCTGAGTACGATAAGCTGTACGTTGAGCTTGGCTGCGGTAAGGGCAGATTCACTGCCGGAACAGGTGCGGCCGAGACTGACGCACTTCTTGTTGCCATTGAGCGCTGTGCTGATGCTATGGTCATCGGCATGGAACGAGTATGCAATGAGGAAATCAAAAACGTCCGCTTTATGGTTAAGGACGTTTCCAACCTCGCCGAATACTTCGCTCCCGGTGAAGCAGACAGAATCTATATCAACTTCTGCGATCCATGGCCAAACAAGAAGCACGCCAAACGTCGTCTGACTTCTCCTCTGTTTCTGAAGATGTATAAGACTATCCTTAAAGAGGGTGGTCAGATCCACTTCAAGACCGACAACAGAGGTCTGTTCGACTATTCTCTTGAACAGTTCGAGGCTAACGGCTTCGATCTCAGCGAGGTCACTAACGACCTTCACGCTGACGGTATCAAGGGTATCATGACAGACTATGAGGAGAAATTCCACACAATGGGTACTCCGATAAACCGCTGTGTGGCAACTGTAAGACAGGAGGCGTAGAAATGGGTAAGCTTAGATTTTTAGCTGCTCTGTGGGCAGCAAAGCTTTCAATTATCGCACTTAAAGTGTTCAAAAAGAACGGCACAGATTTCCCGGGCAAGATTGCAATAAAGCTGTGCCCTGATTTCCTTAAATATATCGACAAGCCCAAGAAGATCATCGCTGTTACAGGCACTAACGGCAAGACCACCACATCCAACATGGTCTGCGATATGATGGAGCTGAGCGGCGAAAAGATCATTCACAACAGAATGGGCTCCAATATCATCACAGGTATCAGCACTTCTCTTATCAGAGGCGCAAATCTCTTCGGTAAGAGCAAATTTGATACAGGTGTCTTTGAAGTGGACGAGCGTTATTCCATCAAGATCTATCCATATTTAAAACCGGATTACCTTCTTGTTACCAACCTGTCCAGAGACTCTCTGAACAGAAACGCTCACCCTGAATTCATCGCTGACATTCTTACAAGCTGCATCCCTGAGACCACTCATCTTGTTTTAAACGGCGATGACCTGCTTTCCGCAAATGTAGCGTCTGACAATACAAGGGCGTACTATGCCCTCTGTCCTCTTGACACAGACGTTAAGGACTGCATCAACATCATCGACGATATCAAGATCTGCCCTGAATGCGGCGGTAAGATCGTTTTCGATTACAGAAGATACCATTCCGTCGGCAAGGCTCACTGCGAAAAGTGCAGCTATAAGTCTCCTGACGCAAAGTATTATGCAGAAAAGGTTGACTTTAATGCCATGGAAATGACTGTCACCGACGGCGAGAATAAGGAAAAATTCCGCCTTATGAGCGACAGTATTTTCAACGTTTACAATCAGGTCTCTGTCATTGCCCTTTTCAGGGAAATGGGTATGAGCCTGTCTGAAATCAGAGCCACCATGGACAAAATGAAGATCGTGGAATCCCGTTACGATGAGGAAACTATCGGGGATATCCGTCTCATTTCCCAGATGGCAAAGGATAAAAATGCATATTCCACCTCCAGAGCTTTGGATTATGTTACGGCAAAGCCGGGTCAGAAGGAGATCATCATCATGATCGCATATCTGACCGACATCAGAAAAACAGGTCAGACTATCAGTTGGATCTACGACTGTGACTTTGAATTCCTGAACAAGCCGGACATCACAAAGATCGTCTGCGCCGGTACAATGGGACCGGACTTCAAGCTCAGACTGCTTCTCGCCGGTGTTCCGGAAGAAAAGCTGGTCTGCGTTGAAAGTGAGTACGATGCTCCTGCCCTTCTTGACTACAACAAGGGCGAGATCGTATATCTCATCCACGGCGGCGATCCAATGGAGCCTGTCTATCGTGTATACGACATCATCAAAAAGACAGCCAAAGAAAAAGCAGAGGAGGCGGGAAAATGATTATTGAGATGCTTTATCCTGAGATCTGCAACCTGTACGGCGATCATCAGAACGTGGAATATCTTGCCCGTTCCTGCCCTGATATTCAGGTTGTCAGAACAAGTCTGGACGATACGCCCAGATTTATGACCGAAAAGGTCGATCTTATCAATATGTGTGGTACCACCGAGCGCCGTCAGGAGCTGGTGATACAGAAGCTCCTTCCCTGCCGGGACAAGCTGAAGGAGCTTATAGATGGCGGTACTATGTTCTTAATGACAGGTAACGCTATGGAGATCTTTTTCAATTACATTGAAAAGGACGACGGTACACGGATCCCGGGTCTCGGACTTCTGGACTTCTATGCCAAAAGGCAGATGCTGAAGCGCCATAATTCCCTGTTCCTGGGCAAAATGGGTGACATGGATATCGTAGGCTTTAACAGCCGCTTTACCCATGCTTACGGTGACAATTCCAATAATTATCTCTTTGACACTGTTCGTGGTGACGGTATTAATCCCGAAAATCCAAGAGCAGGTATCAGAGTGAATAACTTTATGGGAACTTACATCATCGGCCCTATCCTCATCATGACCCCTCCTCTGGCAAAGCATATCCTTGAGAAAATGGGCGTTAAAAACCCTACTTTAGCCTTTGAGAAAACGGCGTATGAGGTCTATGACTTCCGTGTAAAAGAATTTAAGGATCCCAAGGTATTTCTCGACGCCTGAGTTATATTGTTAATTCTCGCATTTAGGAAGCTGCTAAGGGATCGCTAATAAGCGGATGTCCGGCAGTGTCCGTGTGAAAGGAAATTCACACAATGCGAAGGATCTTATCGTTTATGCTGACCTGCGTATTTTTATTCTGCCTTATTGCAGGAAACGCAGTAGCCGTCGGCGAAGAAACCATAATCGAAGAACCGGTTTACACCCCCGTCTACGTTGGCGACATTGATGCCGACCCAAATATGCTGTCTTTCACTTTGGAAGACGAGCTTTACGTACCTCTGGAGACTGTGTCAGAAGCTCTGGGCAGCTGGCTCTTCACATGGAACAGTGCTCTCCAGTCCGCTTCCCTTATGGCGGATGATCTGTTCCTTACCGTCTCTGCCGCTGATAATTATATCATCGCAAACGGCAGATATCTGTTCATGAAAAACGGTCTGCAGATCGTAAATGGCGTTCCAATGATCCCGATAGATCAGCTTTGTCAGGCTTTCGGTGTTGATTATACCGTAGACAATTCCGCAGTGATCGAACCCGATGGCACGCCTATCCAGTCAAGTGCTCAGGATTACGACGAAAATGATCTCTTATGGCTCAGCCGTATCATTTATGCCGAAGCCGGCGGAGAATCCCTCGAAGGTATGATCGCAGTCGGCAATGTTGTTCTCAACCGTGTTGAAGCCGAGCAGTTCCCCGATACCATCTATGATGTCATTTTCGACTTTGAAAACGGCATCCAGTTCTCCCCTGCATATTACGGCAGCATTTACTGCACTCCATCTGAGGATGCAATCAGAGCAGCAAAGATGGCTCTCGACGGTGCAGATGTTGTGGGCGACAGCCTGTATTTCAATATGTACACCATTACCACCTGGGCAAGCCAA
>JAZSNZ010000094.1:0-3607 GCA_045536645.1 Acutalibacteraceae bacterium | reverse complement strand
TGTCCGGTGCGACAAGAAACATGGTTGCAGCTGCACACACCGCAGTGATAAAAAATACTGCTTCTTTCTTTACGAATGATATTATCTTTTTCATTGATGTTGAAGCTCCCGAATTATTTATAAAAAAATAAATGGGTGAGTCCTTAAAGGACTCACCCTTGGTGCGAGTGACGAGACTTGAACTCGTACGTCATGGACACACGCCCCTCAAACGTGCCTGTCTGCCTATTCCAGCACACTCGCGTCAACCAACGAATGAGAGTATAGCACGTGCAGGCTCAGGTGTCAAGCTTTTTTCAGAATTTTTTTGCTGTTTTTGAAATTAATTTTTTATTCGGCAAATAATGCGGTGGAAAGATACCTGTCGCCTGTGTCTGGAAGCAGAACTACGATGTTTTTGCCCTCGTTTTCTGCCCTCTGAGCAATCTTTACAGCCGCAGAAAGTGCAGCCCCCGAGGAAATGCCGCAGAGTACTCCCTCGTTTCTGCCGAGCATTCTGCCTGCATCATATGCCGCTTCTTCGGTTATGGTGAGAACTTCGTCATAAACGGTGGTGTCAAGCAGCTCGGGGATAAAGTTTGCACCTATTCCCTGAAGACCGTGTGCGCCTGCTTCGCCACCTGACAGAAGCGGAGAACCTGCAGGCTCAACTGCAACCACCCTGACATCGCTTTTCTTTTCCCTTAAATATCTGCCGATGCCTGTAATAGTGCCGCCTGTGCCGACACCTGCAACGAAGATATCAACATTTCCTTCTGTATCCTCGAATATCTCTGGACCTGTAGTCTCGTAATGGGCGAGGGCATTGGCCTTGTTTTCAAACTGACCGGGAATAAAGCTGTCGGGATAAAGGGCAGCCAGCTCCTCTGCTCTCTCTATTGCACCTTTCATGCCCTTTTTGCCGTCCGTCAGCTCAAGCTCTGCGCCATAGGCAGTCATGAGCATTCTGCGCTCTGCCGACATGGTATCGGGCATTACTATTATCACCTTGTAGCCTCGAGCGGCACCGATGCAGGCAAGGCCTATGCCTGTATTGCCCGAGGTGGGTTCGATGATGACGCTGTTTTTATTGATAAGTCCGCGTTTTTCCGCATCGTTGAGCATATACAGCGCAGCTCTGTCCTTGACTGAGCCTGCAGGATTGAGGTATTCAAGCTTTGCAAATATCTTAGCTCTCAGCGAGAGCTTCTTTTCTATATTGGTAAGCTCAAGCAGAGGAGTTCTGCCTATAAGCTGCTCGGCGGAGGTATATATCATAAGTTTCATATCCTTTCCTGTGGTCTTTTTACATTATAGTACCTTGATAACGGGATGTAAACAAAGAACTCATTTAAAACCTCCCTCTGACGAGGTGAGGTGCTATTATCGCAAAGCGAGAATGCGGAGGGAGAGAAATTGCATAATGATGCGATTTTTGACTACCCCTCAGTCGCTTAAGTTCGCCAATGGCGAACTTAACGACAGCTCCCCTGACAAGGGGAGCCAAGTATGTGGGGCTTTTTTGACAAGCTCAAACAAAGAAAACCGAATGCACTGCACTCGGTTTCCCTTGTTGTGGATATAATAAATGGTGGTAGGAACTTTTAGCTTTATTACGGCTGCTTGCCGATGTAAGCAAGGATGCCGCCGTCGACATAGAGAATGTGTCCGTTTACGAAGTTCGATGCATCAGAAGCGAGGAACACAGCGGGACCTACGAGGTCGTCTGTAGTTCCCCAGCGCGCGGCGGGAGTCTTGCTGATGATAAAGGAATCGAAGGGGTGACGGGAGCCGTCTGCCTGCCGCTCGCGAAGAGGTGCAGTCTGGGGGGTCTCGATGTAGCCGGGGCCTATGCCGTTGCACTGGATATTGCTCTCGCCGAATTCGGAGCAGATATTTCTGGTCAGCATCTTAAGTCCGCCCTTTGCTGCTGCATAAGCGGAAACGGTCTCTCTGCCCAGCTCGCTCATCATGGAGCAGATGTTGATTATCTTGCCGTGACCCTTCTTTACCATGGAGGGAATTACTGCCTTGGACATGATAAAGGGTGCGTTAAGGTCAACATCGATGACCTTTCTGAAATCCTCTGCGCTCATTTCACACATGGGGATTCTCTTGATGATGCCTGCGTTGTTTACAAGAATGTCAATAACGCCGATGCTGTTTTCTATCTCAGCGACCATTGCATTTACTGCTGCTTCGTCGGTGACGTCGCAGACATAGCCATGAGCCTCGATGCCCTTTTCCTTATATGCTGCGATGCCCTTATCAACCAGCTCCTGATTGATATCGTTGAAAACTACCTTTGCGCCTGCTTCTGCAAGGCCTGATGCGATGGCAAAGCCGATTCCGTAGCTTGCGCCTGTTACGAGGGCAATTTTGCCCGAAAGGTCAAACATATTACTCATTGTAGTATTCCTCCGTTATATTGCATTTCAGAGCCCAGAAGCTCCACATAGCACATGATAAAGGGCGCGACGCCCTTTGCATCGTTTTCGACAATCGGCTCGGAAATATAGTACTCAAAAGTACCGTCGCGCCGTCTATTGTTTTCAGGTCCCAGTCCTGCCACAAGGCAGATGTTTCCGAGATTCAGTTCTCCGTCGGTTTCGGTGAGGTAATTATTGCAGATGCTTTCGAAAACGTCTCTGCCCAGCTCAGCAAATTCCTTGCCGACGATGCCAAGGCGAGAAGCCTTGAGGCAGGCATAGGCTATCATGGACGAGCCGCTCGTTTCGGGGTAGTTGCCCTCTCGCCTTCCTTCGTCCACCACCTGCATGAATATTCCGCTCTCTTCGTCCCTGTACTGAGAAATGCCCTCGAGAGCTTCTCTGAGAAGGTCTGAGAGATAGGCCTTTTCTTCGGTATTTTCCTCTGGCAGATACTCGATAACATCGGCAAGAGCCACAAGATACCAGCCGAGAGACCTGAGCCAGAAGCTCTTTGAGCAGCCGTTCTCCTTTGCCCAGAAGGCGGTTTTGGAAGCATCAAAGCCGTGGTAATAGAGCTTTTTATCATCGTCGAACATATAGGTTCGGACGTTTTTAAACTGGTTCATTATATCTGAAAAGTCATTTTTGCCGCTGCAGATCTGGTAGCGGGTTGCAAACACCTGACCCATATAAAGTCCGTCAAGCCACACCTGATGCGGGTATATGAGCTTATGCCAGAAACTGCCGTATTTTGTTCTCGGCTGCTTTTCAAGCTGAGAATTGAGCAGCTCTATGGCCTTTGCGTACTTTCCCCTGCCTGTTTCGCTGTAAACATCGAACAGCACTCTGCCCTCGCAGATGTTATCGAGATTGTAGGTCTCTATATCATAGCCTCGAAGGGTGCCGTCCTCGAAAACGTAGTAATCGAGATAGTTTTCGACGAAGTCAAAATACTTTCTGTCCCCTGTCTGCTTCCACAATGTCAGCAGCGAGGTCATCATACAGCCGTCTATGTAGTTCCACTCCAGAGCCTTGCCCTGCTTTATCTTTTCGATGTTCCACAGAGGCCTGTCGGGGGCTGAGCCCTGCATCAGGCGGTCTATGTAGCGGTCGATAATCGGTCGCATTGAATCAGTCCTCCTTAAAATCGCCCTTACGGGCGATACAAGGAACCCCCGGCGAGGGTTCCTTACGCC
>JAZSNZ010000212.1:0-14040 GCA_045536645.1 Acutalibacteraceae bacterium | reverse complement strand
TGATGTTTCTCTCCCGTCCTTTTCGGGAGAGGGCAGTTTTCAGGCAAGACTTCGCCGTCCGTCTCTGCTGACCCTTGCGGCACAGGGCATGATACCCAACGAGCTTTTAGCCTGTGCAAGAGACCTTTTCAATGAGGGTGGCAAGGCACAGGTACAGCTCGACGAGCTTGGCAGACTGCTTATCATTTTTGCACAGGCCTCTCTTGTTTCACCCTCCTTCGATGAGCTTAACGATAAGGGCATAACCCTTACCGATGAGCAGCTTTCCGCTATCTATGCATTTGCACAGGGAGGGGTGCGAGCCCTTCTACCTTTCGTCAGGAGCGGGAGAATGCTGACTCTTCTGCTGTCGGGCAGGCGGTTTTCGAAGAGGCCAAGTGAGATACTGTGCATTCCCGACAGCTATACGGCGTGGTGCTTTGACGAAGCCTCCCTCTATCTCCTGTGCAAAATGGAAGAAACCGGGGATATACCCGACGCATGGCAGAAATGCGACAACAAATCCGCTGTTGAATCAATGCTTCAGCGAAAGGGAGTGATTTTTAATGATAGACGCAGGAACAATAAGTGCCAGCCTGATACTTGATACAAAACCCTTTGCATCGGGCATAGACAATGCTCTTGATACTATCGCCACTCTCGGTCTTCTCAGCGATTCCCAGAGCGGAAAGGTATCAGCTTTGGGCGATGTGCTGGCAAAGGTGGGCGGCAGAGTCCAGACGGAATTTCGCTCGCCCTTTGCCGTTGCGGCGGAGGCTGTAAACTTTAGCTGCAATGCCATTTCTGATGTAGTGGGGCAGACTGCGCTGAATGTCAGCCCTGCTGCTGTAAGAATAAAGAACAATATCCTCACACCTCTGAGAGAGACAGTATCGAGCGGCAACACTATTATGAAAAACTTCGGACAGGGTCTGATAAACGGCCTTGCCTCAAAGCAGGCGGCTATTATCGCAAAGGCAAAATCAATTGCAAACAGTGTAACGAACGCTATGAAAAAGGCTCTGGGAATAGCCTCTCCCTCCAGAGTCATGCGTCAGGTGGGACAGTACACTGCCCAGGGTATGATTTTAGGTCTTGAGGACATGAACACAGAGGTGCAGCGAGCCTCCGCAGCCCTTGCACAGAGTGCAGCGGTGCCTGTTTCGGTGCAGACAGAAAAGCAGAGAATCTTCGATATATCTGACAGCGAAACCATGGCTCTCCCTCAGATAAAGGAGAATGGAACAAGCAGTCAGGATATTCTTTCGAGAAAGCTCGACACCCTTATCGATCTGCTTTCAAACGGCAGACAGAGCATAGAGCTTGACAGGCGCACATTCGGCGTTCTTGTCAGGGAATACACATAAGGAGGTGCACTTTGGAGATATCATATGTAAATTCAAAGGGAGCAACTCTCTATCTTGACAGGAAGCCTTACTTTGTGGAAAAAAGCGGACTGTACGACTTTTCGTGGTCGCTGGGATTTGCCGCCCGTCCTCTTTATGACGGCGGCAGAGTGGTCTCAAGACGAAGACCCAATACCGTAAGAGAGCTGACGATGTATGTCTATGCAGATACTCAGGAGCAATTCTGCAAGGCTATGAACGACCTGTCGGAGGTCATGACAACCGACGTAGAGGAGCTGTCTCCCGGCAGACTGTACATAGGCGAGCAGTATCTGAGCTGTTTTGTCAGCGCAGGGGAAAAGACAGTCTCAAAGGACTGGCCATGCTGCGTAAAGATAAAGCTATCCTTCTTCCCCCAGAATCCCTGCTGGTGTACAGAGAGTACATTCTCATTCAAGTTCGGAGAGCAGGAGGATGACGTGGGACTTAAATATCCGAAAAAGTACCCGTACAGGTACTCATCTCTGTCAAAGGCGGCAAACATCATAAATGATAACTGCGCTCCGTCGCCTATGATAATCAGAATATTCGGTCCTGCGGAAAATCCCAGACTGTCTGTGGGCGGTGTGCCAATGGGCGTGGATGTGACACTTGAGTCGGGAGAATGTGCGGTTATCGACCAGACGGAGAGAACCATATACAAGGCATCAACGACAGGAGAGAGGACCAATCTTTTCAACCGACGGCTCAAAAACGGCAATATCTTCGCCTACGCCCCTGCAGGAGTTTCCCTTATCGAGTGTACAGGTGAGCTGAACATTGACGTCACCCTTATAAAGCAAAGGAGTGAGCCGCAGTGGAGCTGATACACGCCGATGCCGATTTCAATGAAATCGGTGAAATTCCCCATTATATAAAGTTTGATGCACAGGTGGGCATGAAGAGTGCGGACGCAGACAATGATTTTGAGCTTGTGATGCACGAAAAGGTGTGGGAAAGCTCTCCTGTGAGATGCGGAGACCATGTTTATCTGCCCGGTACTCCCTGGGGAGGAAGGGCAGACAGAGTGGTGCACAGTGCGTCGAGCGAATGTGTCAGCATATACGGTACCTGCTGGCGTGGTCTGCTTGAGCGGTATGCGGTGGTGCCTGAGAAAGGGCAGACGCATGTTGAGGTAACAGACATGGAGGCAAATGCCATGCTGGCTCAGTTTCTCGGTACTGCACCCTCATATCTTACAGTAAGTTCCGCTGACAGCGGCATCAGGTGTACAGGCTCGATCAGGTATAAATCCCTGCTTTCTGCAGCGGAAGCTCTCCTTGCAGGGCAGAATGCGAGGCTGAACGTCAGTTTTGACAATGGGCAGATAAAGCTCAGTGCAGAGCTTGTTACAGACCACACGGGAGAAATAGAGTTTTCCCAGGAGTACGATTCTTCTCTTGTCTCAACAGAGCAGGACGAGATATACAACCATATAATTGCTCTCGGACAGGGGGTTATGGAGGAACGTGATGTTGCGGAACTCTGGCGGCTGCCTGACGGTACCATAACAAGTGACCCTGCGGCAGTAGGCATTCCCGATGACTACACACTCTGCACCTATATTTACGATTACTCGGGTGTCGAATCATATTCGGCACTTAAAGAGGCGGCAAGGCGAAAGCTATCTCAGCTGACAGCGCTTAAAAAACTGGAGATTGCCATAGACGGCAGTGATGTATGTCTTGAGCTTGGAGATAAGGCAGGGGCACGTGACCTGCTGACAGGCATGACCGCAGTGCTTACAGTCACGGCTATTCGCCTTGTGACAGAAGAAAACAATGTGCATATTACGCACACACTTTCTTAAATAAGAAAGGAATGATAATTTGAGCCAGAAGGCTATAACCATAAACACTCCGTCCTCTGCATCTGCTCATATAACCGCAGATGACGATGCTTTTATTCTCAATTCCGTTCTGGGAGAAAAAAGCGGAATACTCGGTTCCCTTGTCTGCACAAAGGTAAGCAACAACACCGTCAGGCTTTCAGGCGGCGGTGCGTCCAATATGGGCCATGTTCTTTACGTGCCCAAGGGCGAGAGCGAGGATCTTACCGTTGCCAGCGGTACGCAGGGACTCAAGCGCCACGATCTCGTGGTGGCGCAGTTTACACGAGGCAGCTCCACCGTTGCCGACAAACTGGTTTTTACATTGGTCTCAGGCACTGCGGCGGCTTCTCCTGCAGACCCCGCAATTACAAAAAGCGACCTTATCTCCGCAGGCAGTGTAAATCAGGTCGCACTTTTCAGAATCGTGATAAACGGTACGACCCTTTCTTCCATTGAGCAGATCGCCCCCACCCTCAGCGGTGCACAGAGACGGTTTTATGTCGGCGCATCAGAGCCTGCATCGGCATTTGAGGGCGATATCTGGTTTGTGACCGAATAAGGAGCGGCTATGGCGATTAAGACATATAAAGGCACTTCATTTGCCGCAGTCAGTGCAGTAAAGCTGCACGACGGAGAGGATTTTTCCGATGTAAAACAGGTGAATGTACGACAGAACGGTGCATGGCAGAAGGTGTTTCCCACCATAAAGAAGTACACAAAGACATATTCACTGTCCGATGCTGAAATATACTGGGGCACAGGCGGAAAGGAAACGAGCTATTCCTCTCAGCTTATTGTCGGCTCATACGGTTCGACAAATCAGACCAACCGTAGAAGTCTCATGTTCTTTCCGCTGAGCAGCATTAAAAACGATCTTGAAGGAGCGCAGATTGAATCTGTCTCCCTTTACCTCAAACGCCATGATACAGTCCATGGTGAAGCTAACTGCTATACCTGCATAAAGACACACAACTATTCCACTCCCCCCACACGATGGGAGAACGGAACTGATTCGGGTGCAGCCGACAGCGGTACACCCACCTTTGCAAGAGGCGAAGGAAAATGGGTCGACCTGCTCAGCACTGTGGGCGAAAAGCTCAGAGACGGCAGTATAAAGGGCATCTGCCTTGATGCCGATTCCGATTACACACTCTCAAGATACGGACGTTTTGAACGTTCCTCGGTGAAGCTGAGAATAACCTATTCAAAGGAGGAGTAAAATGAAGGATAATATCCCAATTTCAGTCGATATAAACGAAGCTCCTGCAACCTTCTGCGTAATGCAGCATGACCACAATTCGCGCAGTATCGTAATGTCCCTTACTGACTGCGACAATCCCGACGAAAAAAAGATAAACCTGGCGGCGCATAATGCCCGACTCTTCTGCCTCCTGCCGGACGGTGAAACAAGCGTCAAGCTCGACGGCAGGATAATCGATGAGGAAAACGGCGTGGTGGAATTTCTTCTGACTTCCGCTGTGACCGCGCAGGAAGGCTCTGTTCAGGCGCAGGCCATAGTTGCAAGCGGTGCGCAGGTGCTGTCACTGCGCAGATTTACCTTCGGGGTCCTTCCGAATTTTGTGGATAAGAAAACGATTGATGACTGGCTTGCAGAGAGATAAGTGAGGTGAAAGGCTATGGCAGTAAAAACATATAAAAAAGGGGCAGCGGCCAGACTGTCCAATAATTTCAGGCTGGCGGAGTTCCATTGCAAGGGCAAGAACTGCTGCTCGGCCACTCTCGTTGATGAAAAGCTCGTTGAGCTTCTGCAGAAGCTGAGAGAAAAACTGGGCGCTGCGATCAATATAAACTCAGGCTACAGATGCCGACGTCATAATGCTTCTGTCGGTGGTGATGCGGCGAGTAACCACGTAAAGGGAAAGGCCGCAGATATAATCGTGCCCGGCGTTGCACCCGATGAAGTGGCAAAGGCGGCTGAATCAGTTGGTTTCAAGGGCATAATTCTCTATACCAAGAAGAAATTTGTCCATGTTGCAGTGCGTGATACCAAGTCCTTCAGAAAGAACACAGGCAGCAGAATAGTGGCAGTTTCCACCTTCGGCGGCAGTGAGCCCTGCCCTTATGAAGAACCCGAAAAAGCAGTGCGTGCGGGCGATAAGGGAGAAGATGTGCGCTGGGTGCAGTGGATGCTTAATAAGTGCGGATATTCTCTTGATATCGATGGCTCATACGGTCCGAAAACAAGAGCTGCGGTGCGTGCATTTCAGGCAAACTTCGCTCTTGAGACCGACGGCATCGCAGGCCCTCGTACAAAGGCAAAGCTCAGGGCGGTGGCATAATGGACGCTCTCGAAAGCAGAGTCGGAAAATGCGAGAAGGACATAGGTATTCTCTACAGCAAGGCAAACGATTCGGTTATTGCCCAGACGAGAATCAGCACACAGCTCGATAACGTTCTGCTTGCCATCGGGAAGCTTGAAAAAGCTCTTGAGCAGATGCAGAGCAAGCCTGCACAGAGATGGGAAAATCTCGTCTCGCAGATAATCTCCGTGGCTGTGGCGGCTGTAATCGGAGGCATTATAGGAGGTCTTCTGTGAAGAGTATTCTGGAAAGACTTAAATCCCCTGTTCTGTGGAGTGCGGTACTGACTGTAGCTTATGCTCAGCTTGAGCTGCTGCAGGAAAACGGCATGAGCGCAAAGAATATCCTGCTGTCCTGCATGATAGTTCTCTGCAGTGCATTCTCGGCACTCAACGACCCGACAAACAGGGACGGGATATAATAAAAAAGGCGATGCAGAATTATCTGCATCGCCTTAAGTTTTTACATTCCAATCTGCTCAATCAGCACTGCGAGAGCCTTGTCTATCTGCTCGTAAGTGATATTAAGCGGGGGGAGAAGCCTTACCTTGGTCTTAGCTGAAAGCACCAGCACGCCGTTATCTAAACAGCCGCCGATAATATCCTTAGCCGCTCTTTCGGTCTCGATGCCTATCATCAGACCCTTGCCCGAAATGCTCTTTACACCCTTTACGTTTTCAAGCTTGCTTCTTATATAATCGCCCTTTGCTGTGACCTCTGAAAGGAAGTCATCAGTCAGACGGTCAAATACACTGAGAGCGCCTGCACAGACAGCAGGATTGCCGCCGAAGGTAGAGCCGTGAGTGCCTGGGGTCAGAACGTCAGCAGTTCTCTCGCCCATGACGCAGGCACCGATGGGCAGACCGCCTCCGAGACCCTTTGCAGTGGTAAAAATGTCGGGAGTTACGCCGAAATGCATATATCCGAACAGCTTGCCTGTTCTGCCGTTGCCTGTCTGTACCTCGTCAAAGATAAGGAGCAGACCGTACTTTTCGCAGATCTCAACTACCCTGTCAACAAAGCTCTGCTCAAGGGGATAAACTCCGCCCTCGCCCTGAACGGCCTCTACCATTACAGCGCAGCAGCCGTTTTCCTGCGCAAGCTTTTCTACTTCGTCAGCATCATATGCGCTGGCGTATACAAACCCTTCTGTAAAGGGCATGAAATTGGTGTGGAAGGAATCCTGCCCCGTTGCGGCAAGAGTGGTAACTGTTCTGCCGTGGAAGCTGTTTTTAAGGGTGATGATGGTGCTTCTGCCCTCGCCGTACTTATCAAAAGCCCACTTTCTTGCGACCTTTATAGCGCACTCGTTTGCCTCAGCGCCGGAATTTCCGAAGAATACCTTCTTCATGCCTGTCTTTTCACAGAGAGCCTCTGCAAGAAGAGCGCAGGGAGAGGTGTAGTAAAGATTTGAAATATGCTGAATGGAAGTAAGCTGTGCGGTGACAGCGGCTACCCATTCTTCATCAGCAGCTCCGAAAGCGTTTACGCCGATGCCGCTTGTCATGTCGATATATTCCTTGCCGTCGCCGCCCTTTAAAAGTGCGCCCTTGCCGCTGACTATCTCAACGGGGAAACGACCGTAGGAGGAGGCAACGTATTTTTTATCTGTTTCAAATATACTCATTTTATTCATTCCTTTATGAACATGGTTCCGAGACCCTCGCTGGTGAGAAGCTCGATGATGATGGAGTGGGGAATGGTGCCGTCAAAAATAAATACCTTCTGCACGCCGCAGTTGAGCGCTTCGATGCAGCATTCAACCTTGGGTATCATACCGCCGTTGATGGTGCCGTCCTCGATAAGATCCTTTGCCATGGGAATGGTAATGCCTGTAATGAGGCTGTCGGGATCGTCCTTATCGCGGAGGATGCCTGCGATATCGGTCATGGCGATCATAGCCTCTGCTCCCAGCATACCTGCGATTCGGGCAGCGGCTGTGTCTGCGTTTATGTTGTAGACGTGCTCGTTTTCGTCACAGCCTACAGTAGAAATTACGGGAATATAGCCCTTTTCAAGAACGTCAAGAACAGGCTGGATATTGATGTCAGTGATAACGCCTACGTTGCCGAGTCTCGGGTCCTTCTGCTCAGCCTTTATCATGCCGCCGTCGATGCCCGACAGGCCGATAGCCTTGCCGCCGATACTGCCGATAAGGTTTACAAGGCTCTTGTTGACCTTGCCTGCAAGCACCATCTGAACGATGTCGATGGTCTCATCGTCTGTTACACGCAGACCGTCAACAAACTCTGTCTTCTTGCCCACCTTCTTGAGCATATCGGTTATCTCAGGGCCGCCGCCGTGTACGAGAACGACCTTTACACCAACGAGCGTCAGAAGCACCATGTCGGTCATTACCGAGCGCTTGAGATCCTCATTGAGCATGGCATTTCCGCCGTACTTTATGACGACTATTTTGTTGTTGTACTGCTGGATATAAGGCAGCGCATGAGTCAGGACTCTTGCGCGCTGTGCATTTGTAAGCTCCATATTATTTGATCCCCTTTTATATATTCGTAGGGGATGGCGTTTACGACATCCCGCCAAAACGGCGGTTCGCCCGCCACCGCCCTACGATATGAATTTTGAATATTAACAATAAATTAAAATCGTAGGGGACGGGTTTCCCGTCCCGATATATCAGGTTCTGTAATCTCCGTTTATCTTAACGTAATCGTAAGTAAGGTCACAGCCGAAGGCGGTAGCTTCTGCCTCGCCGTCGCGGAGGATAACGTCTATCAGAACCTCGTCCTGAGAAAGCACTTCCGTTGCCTTCTCCTCGGAAAACTCAACGCCTCTGCCCATCTTGCAGACAAGCACTTCTCCGACCTTGGACTTAAAATAAACATCTATCTTGTCAACGTCGGTATTTTCGCCTGCATAACCGATAGCGCAGAGGATTCTGCCCCAGTTTGCATCGTTGCCGAACATTGCAGACTTTACAAGAGGCGAGCAGATAACGGACTTTGCAATGCCCTTTGCCGCCTTTTCGGTTTCGGCGCCTGCTACCTTGCATTCAACCAGCTTTGTGGCACCCTCGCCGTCCTTTGCCATGATTCTTGCAAGGTAGGTGCAGACGAACATGAGTGCATCAGCGAATACCTTGAAATCTTCGGTTTCTTCGGTGATCTCGTCATTGCCTGCAAGACCTGAGGCGAGAATGCAGAGAGTATCGTTTGTACTGGTGTCGCCGTCAACGGAGAGCATGTTGAAGGTATCGTCAGCAGTTGCCTTCAGTGCCTTCTGAAGCATCTCGGAGGAGATTGCGGCATCGGTTGTAACGTAAGCGAGCATGGTTGCCATGTTGGGATGTATCATACCGCTGCCCTTGCTGATAGCGCCCATTGTAACGGTCTTTCCCGAAAGCTCAAACGAAATAGCGACTTCCTTTACAACGGTGTCGGTGGTCATTATCGCTTTTGCAGCCTGCATACCGTCCTTTGAAAGAGCTTTGTGCAGATAGGGGATACCCTCTGCAATAGGCTCGATGGGGAGAGTCTGTCCGATAACGCCTGTGGAAGCAACCAGCACTTCCTCGGTGTTTATGCCAAGCTCTGCGGCAGTCAGCTCAGCCATTTTGCGTGCCTTTTCCTCACCGTCAGAGTTGCAGGTATTAGCATTGCCGCTGTTTACGATTATTGCTCTGGGCTTTGCCTTTGCAAGGTGGTCTCTGCATACGAGGATCGGAGCGCCCTTTACAAGGTTTGTTGTAAACACAGCACCTGCAGAGCAGGGAACATCACATACTATAAGTGCCAGGTCGGGCTTATGCTCGTTCTGGATATTTTCATTTGCAAGAATGGACTGGGCGGTGACGGTGTTGGTCGGATACATGGAGCGTTTTACTCCGCAGTATACGCCTGCGGCGGTAAAGCCCATGGGAGCTGCCACCGAGCCCTGTACTTTAACGTAGTTCATTTATTTTACATCTCCTGAGATAGTCATATTATGGCTCCCTCTGATGAGGGAGAGATACCTTACAGCACAAGCCCTGTTGTCTTATCAAGACCGAGCATTATGTTCATGCACTCAACAGCGGCACCGGAAGCGCCCTTGCCGAGATTGTCAAAACGGGACATGAGAAGTATTCTCTCTTCGTTTCCGAAAACGGAAATCTCCATGGAATCAAGACCGGAAAGCGCGCCTGCGGAAGCAAAGCCGCCTTCATCGATAGCGTCGGTGTATTTTACGACCTCTCCAACGTAGAGAGCCTTGTATACATTCTTTATCTCTTCCATACTGCCGTTTGCATCACAGCCGAAAAGGGGTACAGTGACGTGCATTCCGGAATAGAAATTGGAAACGGTGGGGCAGAAGATGGGAGCATTTTCAAGACCTGTGCGGCCAGTCATCTCGGGCAGGTGCTTGTGAGTCTGACCGAGAGCGTACTGTCTGGGAGCGACAAAGAGGGGGTCAAGCTCGTCGTCCTCGTACTGGGCGATCATGCCCTTGCCGCCGCCGCTGTAGCCTGTTACGGAGAAGCAGGTCAAACGTGCGGTGGTATCGATAATACCTGCGGCAACCAGCGGAGCGGTAAGAGAGACATATCCGCTTGCGTGACAGCCGGGTACACATACGCGCTTTGAATTTGCGATGCGGTCAAAGTGACCCTGGGACAGCTCGGGGAAGCCGTAGGCCCAGTCGGGAAGAGTTCTGTGAGCGGTGGAAGCATCGATTATTCTTGTTCTGTCGTTTTCCACCATGGAAACTGCCTCGCGAGATGCATCATCAGGCAGGCAGAGAAATGCGATATCGCAGGAGTTGAGAGCTTCCTTTCGAGCGGCAGGGTCCTTGCGCTTTTCCTCCGAAAGGGTGATAAGCTCGATGTCCTCTCTCTCGCCAATACGTTCCTTTATACGCAGTCCCGTTGTTCCGGCACTGCCGTCAATGAATACAGTGTGCTTCATTTCAGCACCTCCATAGAAAATTACAATGAATGAATATGCATAATTATACTTTTGAGCCATTTGAATGTCAAGGGCTGGAAAGAATCCCGAAAATATTCTCGTTTATTATGTAAGAGCACCATACTCTTCTGGCGGAATTTGTGCATATTCACATAAAGGGAGTATACATGAGAATGTATATATATTCATACAATGCCGTTTTATATGCAGGAATATACTAAAATATGTAATAATTGCCCCGAAAACATTGCAGAACAGGGGGGTATGTGATATAAATAAAGTAAGGATAAATCAGGGAGGAATAACCATGGCAAAGAAAATACTGGCAGTTCTGCTTGTTGTAATGGCTCTTTGCTCTGTTTGTGCAGTGACCGTTTCCGCCTCACAGGCAGATGCAGGTTACTATGCAGATACAGAGTTTGACGTAGGCTTCGGCACTGAGGACACAGTGGAGGAAGAATCCAAGACCTGTGTCGGCGGTGCAACCGCACTGCCCTTATATGGGGTCGTTATTGCAGGAGCGCTTCTGCTGCTTAAAAAGAGAGTGTAAACGAGAAACGCCGCACCCGATAGGGTGCTGTCTTTCTGTTATGGGAGTTATTCCTTTGTCATGTCGATTTCGATTGTTTTTTCTGTGTATTTACCGTCTGCAACAAAGGTAACAGTAGCAATACCATCGGAAGAAATACTCCAGTTGATAATATTTTCGATTGGTGCGTCTTTGTCATCTGTCAGAAGTACTTCCTTGTAAAATTTATTTTTATCAAAGATATCACGTACCACAATGGTGTGACAGTCATTTTCCAGTGATAAATACATTACGTTATTTCCGTATTCGTCGTAGGCGGCACCGATGATATCATCACCAAATGTACAACCATAGGTGGGAGATATCTCGCCTGTTTTCACATTGACATATACAGTGTTTCTTGTGAGAAGTCCAGTGCCGTACTGTATGTACATACAAAGCACCGAATCATTGACCATATGGAAATTGGGCCATCGGGGAAGTTCGTGCTCCTCGAGCAGAACATTTCCGTTTATGTCCTGAATAACGTAATCATAGCCTGAGCTGTGAGAAGTAAGAGAAGTGTGATATCTGTCCGAATCCCAAATATACACCATGCCTTCCATATCAAAGTCAATGGGAACAACTGAATAAGTCAGGTCATTCTCATTTGCGGTGAGGTCAATTTTGATGACAGACTGATTATATTCGTGGTCAGAATAATAGAGTATGGTCGCAATACCATCCTCGGAAATATCAATGTCGGTTACGACTTCGGTTGCAATAAACCCTTTCGTGATGGGAATTTTTCTGTAATATACGTTCTTGTCGAAAAAATCCTGTATAACGATATTGTGACCGCCATCCTCGTATATAACATAAAGCACCTTGTTATTGTATTCGCCCCAGACGCAGGCAAATGTTTCGGATACTCTGTCAGTATTTACATCACAATACACCGTATTTACACACAGCATACCCGTGCCGCCCGAAATATCTCTGCGAACAATCGAATCGCTGACCATTTTTACAGTCAGAGGTCTGTCTATGTCATAGCCATCAAGAAGCACAGCTCCGGCTGCACTCTTGATTTCATAGTTGTAAGTATAATCTCCATTATAGGTGATGGTGTAATACTTTTGCGATTCAACTGTCTCAAGGTAAGGAAGAAACCTTGCGTCAATGACCTCAAATTCTCCGCTCTTCTTATTGTACTTGAGAGTACATTCCGAAAAACCAATGCTGTCGGCGTGGGAGTAAAGATGGGTAAACATGGTGCCAACTATCTCATAAACTCCGTCATCGTCCACATCCTCGGGGTAGAAGGTTTCAAAGCAGTCGTGCGATGCTTTCCATTTGTCAAGGGGGTTGCCTTTTTCATCGAATACCTCGCCGACATAATACCCTCTGTCTGAAAAATCAATAACAGTGCTGTAGCCTGTGATACTGTTTTCTACAAGCAGTTCAAAGGGGGCTCGCAAAGTGTATTCAAAGCCTGTATCAAATGGTTCGATATATAGATTTTTGCTAAACAGTGGAATGATGCGGTCGTTTGTAACTTTGAGGACATAGGCTGTGTAAGAGTGTACACCGCCGTCATCGGTAAGCAGTATTATTTCAAAACTCTTATCTCCGTCCACATCTGCTGTATCACAGCTCATGAGTGAACACATCTCGGATACAGAGTAAAGAAGAACATCGTTTTTTCGAGACAGTGCGATAAATAAATCTGAGCGAGTATCGGATATAGTGTGCACCGTCAGAAAATACAGTGTGCTATCCACTGAATAATCCATGGTATGGCTTATTTCCGCACCCACAAGTCCTGCACTCTCAAGCCCTGCGGTTTTCCAGTCGGAGGTTTTGGGAATGATTGATTTGGTGAGAGTTATGGGTGCGGTTGGAATAAAATCGGAATCGGTTTCACTGACCTGTACATCTGCTGTTTTTTTCAGCGAAAACACCGCACCATCGGGAACAGGACACTGAGCTTCATGGGAATCTCCCGAATAGCGGTATTCGGGTATCTTCGAGGAACGCTCTGCATCAAAGCTGTAACCACCCTCGCAGACATCGAAAACGTAGGTGTATAATCCGTCGAAGGTTTTAAGTATCAGAGAATTATCCTCAAAGTCGTATTTACCCTGTGCAATGTAGCTCGAAAAGCCCGAATATACAAACTGGAAGTGCTGACTTTCGGGAGTGATGGTAAGGGTTGGTTTTATAATATCCACCGAATCGTGGTATGTGAACACAAGGGAGTTTTTGGGGGTAAACTTCATAAGCTCAGGAAAGATGTAGAAGGCACTGTCTGCCCCCGATTCATAATCATGGAACACAAGCTGGAGACTTTTCATGTTCCAGTCGTCTGCTCTCAGATAATAAAAGCCTCTGTCGGTATTAACCGCATTTTCGCCGTTTATATAAAAGACATTCAAAAATGTTTTTTGCTCATCTGTCAGATGCTCGCGGTCAAAATGCTGTGATGAGTCGGCGCCGTCACAAGGGAGAAGCTTTTTGCTTTTAACATCGTATTTTAAGGTCGGCGGCTCGTTGAACCGTTCAAAATATACCGTTTCGCCGTCGGGAGATGCCCATGTTGAGGTAAAACCGTAACCATCGGGCAGTTCCTGCGAGACACGGTCGAGAACGGTCATGCTGTGATAGTCGAAAATCATCAGACCGAATGAACCCGAAAAATACATCACGTCATCGTCTGCGTAGATTATAAGAGGTATATCGGTGCCGATGTTCAGGTCGGCTATGTCGGAAAGGTCAACCTCTGTCGGCGCAGGGTCTTTTTTCGGGTCAGTCAGCAGACACACTGCTGCTATGGCACAGGCAACGAGAGAAACGACTATGATCCAGAACGCAGGCTTTTTATAGCTGAGTACGCTTTTGATTCTGCTTTTTACGCCCACTTCGCCAAAGGCCAGAGGGCAGGCGGAGATCATCCTTCTCGGAATGGAGCAGTCCAGCAGAGCGGAAGAATAAGCCTTTTTCTCTTCTGCGCCCATGTTTTTTATAACCCGTTCGTCGCAGGCAAGCTCGATATCACGGCAGAGCAGAACGTAGCCCAGCCACAGCAGGGGATTGAACCAGTAGACAGT